>JAYSZT010000188.1:0-9036 GCA_043737915.1 Acidobacteriota bacterium | reverse complement strand
TTTACAGACGTTTACGGGCCGTTGAGTAGTTATCTCGTGCACGGATGTCAAGATCGGGGCGATAGACGCGGACGCGTATCGAATACTTCTGGCCCGGTGTTTTTTCACTCATTGGATAATACCCCAAACTGTATGTTTTACGAAGTTCGTCAGCAATGCGAGCGAATGCCGAATTAAGATTCGTTGTGGAACTCACTCGTTGTACTCGTCCGCCGGTACGCGAGGCAAGGTCTTGGAGGAATTCGCGGGCTTCGACATAATCGCCTTCCTTCTCGCCCTTGACCAGCGGCGATTCGACGACGTACGGCCGGTCATCATCGTCGTACAGTATTTGAGCGTCGTTGCGGCGGCTTTTCCTCACGTCGTCGAAGGTGTCGTACTGGATCGGATAGATCAGCGTATCGAGTTCGTCGATATCGCGGATCACGTCGGTCGCCTTTTTCGTAATGCTGGTAGTGTCGACGCCGTCGGTTAAAATGACTATCGCCTTGCGGCCCGAAACGTTTCGGAAATTCTCGTTCAAAACCTTATCAAAGGCGGTATATAAACTCGTGCCCGACGCGATCTTCGCTCCCTCGATCGCATATCGAAGCGCTTTTCGATTATCGGTCGGAAGGCACAAAACACGAACCTTTTCATCGAACGAGACGACCATCACCTTGTCGTCTTTGCGAAGCTGGTTTACGAAGGCTAAAGCGGCGTCCTGTATCTCGGTGAGTTTGAACACGCTCGAGTAACTCATATCGAGCATCAACGCAACTGTGAACGGTTCGTCTTGCGTCGAGAAATAGGCGACTTCCTGTTCGATACCGTTTTCGAATATCTTAAATTCGGCTTGCTTAATATCCGGCACAGGCTGACCGCGTCTAGTCGTTACGCGAACGGGAATCGTCACGAGATCGGTCTCGACCCGGATGATCTCGGAATCTTCCTTTACCGCCGAATTTATTTGTTTTGCCCGAGGGGCTAGCTCAGTCACGGGTGCGTCGGAGCGTTCGCCACGGGAAATGCTTTCAGAATAGCCTTTCTGCCGTCCCGACTGTGAGAATGCGGAAAGACATAGTGTGAAGAGCAATAATATGACTGATAAAACTCTAGCCATCGGTGCTTTTATTATACTAAATTTTCATGACGATGCTGACCTTCGCCAAATGCCTTAGATCATCACGCCACTACTTGGTCGAAAGCGTTGCGGACGTTCAGGCGATGGATGGTAAGGCTTTCGAGGAGGTCGCTGGCGGAGGCGAGGCCCATGCGGGTCGCGATGGTTGCCAGTGCTGACTCGTTTGCAAGAGGGACGCGGGACGTGCGACCGACCGTCAGACGCAGATTGTGATCGAAAGTGAAGAGGAACTCGTAACCGGCGAAGAGTTCAGTGTGGATCTCGCTTGTGAGCGAGCCGTTCTCGACCAATTTTTCGAGCATGAAGGTCGTCGAGCGGTCATCAGGATTATCGGGCACGTTGTCGCGAAGCTGCAGATAGCGGATCGCGAAGTAAATATCGAGCATTCCGCCGCTGCCGTACTTGATATCGATCTCAGAGCTGCGGCGGGTACCGACACGCTGCTCTTCGAGCGCAAGACGAACGCGTTTTGTCTCCGAGGCGAGTTCCTGATCAGGCAAATTCGCAGCTCGTTCGTGGATTATTCGCCTGGTTTCGCTCTCAACTGTAAATCCAAGGCTCTGGTCGCCTCCGATCGCCCGAAGTTTGACAAAGGCAAGCATTTCCCAGATCGCCGCCGTTTCCTGCATGTAACCCAGAAAAGCGTCGATCGAGATCGCACTCATTCCTTTAGAACCGAATGGACGTAACCTGAGATCGACCCGATACAAGTTGCCGTCACGGGTCATCGACGAAAGTGTCGTGGCGAAAAGTTCGACCGCACGCGAGTAGAATTCTGACGGAGCCATCACGGCTTCGCGGGTTTGCGGATCAAAATAGACGACGACGACATCAAGATCCGAATCATAATCGAGCCCGCGGCCGCCCATTTTGCCGAGAGCCAGAACAACCATGTCATCGATCGTTCCGCCGCCGCTCGCCCGAACGCGCATCTCGTCACGAACGACTCTGATCGCCGCCGCAACGCTTGCTTCGGCAAGTTTTGTCTGCAGATTTTTGGCCTCGCGGATCGTGATCTTTTGATAAATATCGAGAACGACGATCTCGAATAGAAACCGCGACCAGGTTTTTCGCATCGCCGATAGGCGAGCACCGAAATCACGTTCGGATTCGACGGCCTCAAGCATTTCACCGGCATAATCCGGCTCTGAAAACTCGCTTTCAGGGTCCGGAAGTTTGCCGATCAAGGATGGATTTGCCGCCAGCATCGAAGAAAAATGAGGCGAAACGGACGTGATCTTCTCGAGTACCGATACATTCTTGTCGGTTGCTTCAAATTTGAGTTCGCTTTTTTCAAGCGACGCCATTACATATGACAGAACGCGTTCGGCGGCGTCCGGAACTTCAGTTGTCTCGATATCTGAAGGTTCGACGACCTCGCCAAAAACCCGGGCGAAAACCGCGCTGACGTTACTGGTGTGAGTCGCGAGATCGTTCTCGAACTCGCCTCCGCCAGCGAATGTGAGCCGGCGACCGAGCAGTAAACGCTTTTCCACATCGTCGGGAACGGTGTGGGTTTGCACGCCGTTCTCCATCTGCAGGACGTGTTCGGTACGTCGCAGAAATTCGTAGGCGGCACTTAATTCGGTCAGTTCGCTCTCGCTGAGGTGTTTCCGATCGGTCAGACGAACCAGGCTGATCAGCGTGTGCGGACTTCGAAGCCATTTATCCTTACCGCCGTAGGCGAGCTGCAACGCCTGAGCCAAAAACTCGATCTCGCGAATGCCGCCGCGACCGAGCTTTACGTCAAATCCGCGTTTGTTGATGTTCTCGAGATCAATGCGTTCTTTCGACCGTCGGACATTGGCGAGAGCAGACGAAACGGTTTCTTGCTTCGAGAAAACAAGATTTTCAACCTCGCCAAAAAATTGCTTGAACAGCTCAGTGTCGCCGGCACACCCGCGTGAACGGATCAAAACCTGACGCTCCCACGGCCGGGCTTCCTTATTGCTGTAGCGAACCGTATCCTTCACAGACAATGCCAAGGCCCCCAAAGATCCGTGCGGACGCAAACGAAGATCGACGCGGTAGGCTGCACCTTCGCCGGTTTGCTGACCGACGAGTTTCACGGTGTATTCGGCAAGTTTTACAAAATATTCGCGATTGGTAAGCGAACCCCGAGAACCGTTGCCGGTCGTGTTGCCTTCGTTTGAATATAGGAATAAGAGATCAATGTCGGAGGAATAGTTGAGTTCGCGCGAACCGAGTTTACCGAGGGCGGCGATACAAAATTTTGCGGGCAGCGTGCGGCCTTTTTCGTCCCGTTCCTGTGGGGAACCGTAACGGTTGTCCATCTCGCGATGGGCATTTTCGAGTGCAGATTCGAGTATTGCGTCGGCTAAATTTGAGATCTCCTCGGTGATCTCGGCGATCGTCGCCAGGCGTCGAATGTCGCGGAGATAGATCCTCAGCAGTTCGCGTCGGCGGAAACGAGCATACAAAACCTGCGGCTCGAGAGAGTTTGTGAGAGCAAAACGGGCGAGCGATTCTAACAGCTCGTCCTTTCCGCGAACGCCCGAGTCGCGACGTTTTCGCTCGAGCCACCACATATATTCGGGATTTTGCAGCAGAGTCGTTGCGAGCAGCGGACTGAAAGATGCCAGCGTCAACACGTCGGACAGGAGACTTTCGTTTTTGAGCAGTTTTGTGTGAGCCGATGGATGTTTCTCGGCCAATTGGTCGAGGAATCGGAGGGCGGCTTCGCGGTCAGGAAGATCGCGTATGAGATGTGAATCAATTTTCATCGGCGGAAGCGCTTTGCATCGATCGTGTAACGTTTTATTTTATATCCGAGAATTCGCTCAGTCGAGTCGAGCATTTTTGCGGCCTTGGCGATATTGCCGCGAGTCGATTTCAAGGTGTCCTGGATCAGATCGCGTTCGAATGCCTCGACGGCGGACGCGAGCGTCATCCGCGTTTCGGTTCCCGAAACCTCAGCCGTTTGCAGCGTCGGCGGCAAATGATGCCCGTGGATAACGTTCGAATCGCAAACGAGCACTGCGCGCTCGATCGCATTTTCGAGTTCGCGAACATTCCCGGGGAAGTGATACGCGGTCAGCATATCGATCGCAGCCGTCGAAATGCGGCGAACACTTTTTTTATGTTCGGCTTCGTATTTTTCGAGAAAGTGTTCGGCGAGCAGCAGAATATCGGCCTTCCGCTCACGAAGCGGCGGTAGAAAGATCGTGAAAACGTTCAGACGATAGAATAGATCTTCGCGGAACACTCCGGCGGCGATCGCTTCTTCGAGATCCTTATTAGTGGCGGTAATGAGGCGAACATTGATCTTGATCGTCTCTGTGCCGCCAAGGCGTTCGAATTCGCGTTCCTGCAAAACCCGCAAAAGCTTAGCCTGAGTTTTTAGCGGCAGATCGCCGATCTCGTCGAGAAAAAGCGTACCGCCATCGGCAAGTTCGAAGCGGCCTTTCTTACGGGCCGATGCTCCGGTAAATGCTCCTTTCTCATATCCAAAAAGTTCGGATTCGATCAGATTTTCCGGCAGTGCGGCACAGTTAACTTTTATGAACGGACGCTTTGAACGGAGACTATTGTAGTGAATGGCGTTCGCGATAAGTTCTTTACCGGTCCCGCTTTCGCCGCGTAGTAAAACCGTCGCGTTGGACCTCGCAACCTGCGAAACCTGATCGTAAACCTGCCGCATCGGACTGGAATTGCCGATAAGATGCCCAAATTCGTACTTTTCTTTGAGTTCCTGTTTGAGATGAATGTTTTCCTCAGCGATCTTGCGACTCTCTTCGTTAACGGTCTGCTCGACCCGCATCGCTTGGGCGATCATTGCCGCGATCACCCTGAGAAACTTGATCGTGGCGTTCTCATCCGGACTTTTTCCCGCCGGGAATCCGATGGCGAGCATTCCTTCCGTTTTGCCTTTTAACATTACCGGAACGGCGATCAGCAGTCGGGTTGACGCTCCGAAAGCGAGAAAATTCAACACCGCGTCCTGAGCCAGATCGTCGATCACAAAGGGTGACGAAACATTGAGCATTTTCCAAAGTCCGCTCTTAGTTATCCGCTGTTCGAGTCGGCGGAAATCCGCTGCTCCGAGACCGTGGGCACCTATAATGTCTGCGATGTCACCGTCGCTGCGGCCGAGAGCGACGAATGCCGTTTGCCCGGCAAGCGATCGGCAAATGCGCTCGACGACTATCGCCGAGCCTGTTCTGAGGCCTCCACTTTCGGCTAATTCAGCGGCTGCTTTTGAGATCGTTTCGATCGGATCAAATTTCATTAAGTACAATTATGTAGGAAAAGCGACAAATTTCGCCGAGTTCACGTAAGTATACGCACCGATCTAAGGAAAATCCAGAAATTCGAGCCGGTTTAATAACAAATATGTATGATTAGCCGCGTAAAATAACAATTATGTAACGATTACCGTCGGATCGTTAGATCAAGTTTTGACTCTAAACGCCAGTAATCTCACTGAACACAAGGTTTAATAGCTAGTTCTGTGTTTGGCACGGTCGTTGCACGGTAGGCGTTATTAACCATTAAAGATCGATCCATTGTATGAACATCAGTCAGAAAGAAAACTACAAAATCGCAATAACTTTCGCTTTGGCAACCTTCGGTTTCGCTGTTTTCCCAATCACCGCTCGAGCTGATGAAATGAGCGACCGGATCGCAAAGCTTGAATCCGCGGCATTGGCGGCGCAGGGAAGTGCGGACAACGCCTGGGTTCTCATGTGTAGTGCGTTAGTGCTGCTGATGACGATCCCGGGGCTCGCACTGTTTTACGGCGGACTGGTGCGGCAGAAAAATGTGTTGTCGACAATGCTCAAGAGTTTGATCTCGGTCGGGATCGTGACGCTTATCTGGGCGTTTTTTGGCTACAGTCTCGTTTTCTCGGAGGGGAATGCGTTTATCGGCGGACTCGATTTCGTATTTTTGCGAGGTGTCGGAGCAGAACCCAACACTGACTATGCGGCGACCATTCCGCAGCAGTCGTTTATGATCTTTCAGTTGATGTTCGCGATCATTACGCCAGCGTTGATCACGGGTGCGTTTGCGGAAAGGATCCGGTTTCCGGCGAAGATCGCGTTTACATCGCTCTGGACGATCATCGTTTACTTGCCGCTTGCCCATATGGTTTGGGGCAAAGCCGGGTTTCTGAACGCGGTGCTTGGCGGCAGCATTCCGGCACTCGATTTCGCGGGCGGAACGGTCGTGCACATCTCAGCGGGTTTTTCGGCATTGGTTTGTTCACTATACCTCGGCAAGCGGATCGGGTATCACAACGAACCGACGGCGCCGCATAATTCGGTATTAAGTCTGATCGGAGCGGGATTGTTGTGGTTCGGATGGTTCGGGTTTAATGCGGGCAGTGCGTTGTCGGCGAGTTCGCTGGCGACGAACGCATTTGTCACAACGCATTTTGCCGCAGCGAGTGCGATGCTCGCGTGGGTGGTGATCGACTGGTTCAAGAGCGGCAAGCCGACGGCGATCGGTGCGATCTCGGGTGCGGTTGCAGGGTTGTTGCGGTGACACCGGCGGCGGGATTTGTGACGCCGATGTCGGCATTGATCATCGGGCTGCTATCCGGTTCGGTTTGTTACGTGATGGTCGCGAGGGTCAAGCACATCTTCGGCTACGACGACACGCTTGACGCATTCGGGATCCACGGGATCGGCGGGGCGATCGGGGCGGTGATGACGGGAGTTCTGGCGACGAGCGTGATCAACCCGATGTTCAAGGACGTAACCGGAGTGGCGACCGCCGTTGGCGGAATTGACGGGAATTGGATGCAGGTCGTTAACCAACTCGCAGGGATAGGCATTGCGATCGTATTGTCGAGTATCGGAACGTTCGGGATCCTGAAAGTGGTCGATCTGGTGATCGGGCTGCGGGTGAATGAATCGGACGAGATCAGCGGGCTGGATGCGTCGCAGCACGGAGAGACGGCTTATGTTTTCGAGCCTGACTCGTATCCGCCGAACGCAGTGGCGGCATTTTCTGCGGACGATGGCGATGTCGAACTGAACACGACGATGGCGGCGACGTCGCACTAGGTTAAGTTTTCTCGAGGGTGATATTCACCTCCTTTGCGGAGGGAAGCGGTTTAGCGATGACCGCCTCCTTCCGCTTTTTGCGTTACAATCGAGGTAATGGAACGCCGAGAATATATCACCGCCGCGACCGCCCACAACAAAATGCGGCTCGAAGACTTTCTTCTCGGCCATTTTCGCAGCCTGAGCAAGATGTATCTCCGCGATCTGGTGAAAGAGGGAAAGGTAGAGGTGAACGGCCGATGGGAGAATCGGGGCCACAAGCTCAAGACGGATGATTTTGTTGAAATTTCGGTGGATCATGACCGAGGAACGGCGATGCGCCCAGAGAAGATCGCACTTGAGATCTTGTTCGAGGACGAAGAGTTGATGGTCGTGAATAAACCGACCGAGATGCTGATGCATCCGTCACACCGCGAAAACGTCGGGACGCTTTTGAACGCACTTGTATTCCACTTGAACGGGTTAGAGCCACCTACGTTAGCGGTTGGTCGAGACGCTAAAATAATTAATACCGATACACCACTCGCTCACGCCGATGCTACTGAAATGATTCCCGTGATTCGTCCGGGTTTGCCGCACCGTTTGGATAAGCAAACCTCGGGGCTCGTCGTTGTTGCGAAGACGGCAAGGGCACACCGTGTAATATCCTCCCATTTTCTCAAGAAACGAGTCGAGAAGCTGTATCTGGCTCTCGTTGATGGAGTGGTCAAATCGGATTCGGGCGAGATCGAAGCGCCAATCGGTCGGTTCGACGATCTAAAGTTTTACGGTGTGAAGGAAGACGGTAAACCGGCACTCACGCGGTTCAAGGTGCGGAGCCGTTACGAAGACTCAACTCTGCTTGAGCTCGAGCCGGTGACGGGACGGACCAACCAGTTGCGGGTTCACTGCGAATCTATCGGGCATCCGATCGTCGGTGACGTGCAACGCGGTGGCCGCGAGTACGGGCGGTTGTGCCTGCACGCTTACCGGTTGGCGTTTCCGCATCCGGTTTCGAGGGAGATGATTCGGTTTGAGAGTCCGATCGAGTTCACGGCGGCGGCGGACGAATCTGGTCCAAGTTGAATGAAACGCCCTTACTTCGTGCGGGCTTCTGAATTTATTTCAGAATTATATTGAATGCGCTTTTGCCGGTGCCTTTTTGGAATTGGATGGACACGGCGTAGTTCTTGCCGGCTTCGAGTGTCCAGCAGCCTTCTCCGTATCCGTCGCGATACTTTCCGTCGTTATACAAAGTGTTTGACCAGAGCTTGTAGCAATATCTGCCGGCTCCTGAAAAAGTCCACGAATTGGTCGCGGTGGTCACGCCGTTGCCCAAAACGAAGTGTTTGCGGCTGCCGTTACTTCCGAATTCCATCACGATGTTTTCCCACTTTTGTCCCGCGGCCACGTTTAGGACGTCGGTGACTGTCACCTTGCCGACCCGAACCGCCGGACGAGCGCCGTACAGAACCTGAATTCCTTTGATGTCGAGCGCCGAGAGATTGCCGTCGTTATTCCAACGCGGATTGCAGTAATTCATCACCGAAAGCGGGTCGTACGCCGTCAAAAGCCATCCGCCGCCGCTGGATCTCTCGGTTTTACAGGTCGAATCGGACCGATCTTGTTCGTGCATCAGTCCGAGGGCGTGGCCGAATTCGTGCACCGCGATCGAAGCGATACACAGCGGCCTACGGTTCTCGGCCTGACAGCTTGGCGAGAAGTTTCTGAACGTGAAATTGAGTTCCATTCCGTTGCGTTCGCCGTCCATCGATTTGCCGATGCCCGAATTCGACCTGGTATCAGTTATCAGAATGCGGATGCCTTTGCTGGCCGGCGTGCAGGCGGCCCAGCCGTAGAACGAGAGGTTCGCGGCCGCCTGCCACGTGGCCCAGATGCGGTTTT
>JAYSZT010000187.1:0-3959 GCA_043737915.1 Acidobacteriota bacterium | reverse complement strand
GCTCGCAGCACCGCAAGATGCAAAAGTAGTGTCGAGCCCACGAGTCTTTATGGATCCAAGAACCGGCGTCGTGAACGGCCTTAACAACGGCGGTTCGCACGACGGCGACGGCACGGGCAAACCGTCCGATACCGATCAGTGTCACGATATCACCGTCTACTCCGCACTCGGACTCGCAGCTGGGGCATGTTCTGGTAACGGGATCATACTCGATATCAAGGACCCGGTAAATCCAAAACGCATTGATGCGGTGAACGATAAGAACTATTCATATTGGCACTCGGCCGCCTTTTCCAATGATGGAAAAAAGGTTGTGTTCACCGATGAATGGGGCGGCGGACTCGGTGCTCGTTGTCGCGAAAACGATCCGAACAAATGGGGAGCAGACGCCATCTTTCGCTTGACCGGAAATAAATTAGGTTTTGCGAGCTACTACAAAATGCCCGCCGCTCAGGGCGACAGCGAAAACTGCGTAGCACATAATGGCTCTCTAATTCCCGTTCCGGGACGCGATATAAAGGTGCAGGCATGGTATCAAGGCGGAATCTCGATAATGGATTTCACCGACCCTGATAAGGTCTTTGAGATCGCCTATTTCGACCGCGGTCCGGTTGATCCAAATATGCTGGTTCTTGCTGGCTCGTGGTCCGCATATTGGTATAACGGGCGGATCTACTCATCTGAGATCGCCCGCGGCCTCGATATCTTTGAGTTGGTTCCTAGCAAGGATCTCACACAAAATGAGATCGATGCCGCGAAAACGATCCAGGTCGCCGAACTGAATGTGCAGAACCAGCAGAAAATAGTGTGGTCGAACAATTTGGTGATCGCGAAAGCATACGTAGATCAACTCGAACGTAATCAAGGTTTGACTGCAGATGAAGTCTCATCGCTCCGCAACGCGATACAAATGTCTGAGGCTTCAAAGTCGGTTGGAAAGGATCTCAAGAAACAGCGATCGATGATCGAGAAGAAAGCGAAAGCCGCAAAAATGGGACCTGATCAGACAAGATTACAGAACTTGGCTGCGATCCTAAAAAATCCGACGTTTTGATCCATCACTTTGTCCTTTTTGGACAAATTAATAGTTGATAGAAAGCAATAGAGCCTTTAGGGGCTCTATTGCTTTCTTGCGATCCATTCTCGAAAAAGTTAAATCAAAAACGACAAAGTCGACGGATTGGAGAGTTCGGTAATTGTGGGAGATCCAGCAAACGTTATCGAAGGCTATCGTTAAGCTTTGCGAGTGCCTCCGAACCCGGACAGAGAACGCTCTTTTCGAGCTGGTTGAGTGGAGTGTCGCTTGTTTTTATCATCTCGTGCAATTCCGTCGAATCCTGGTTCAAATAAAGTAAGCCGGTGAGAATTTCGCCCTTGATCTTTGCATTCTGCATAGCGTTTATGGCCGAGAAGCGATCGAATGGATCCCAGTCCTTTGCTAATTTATGCAGGCGGATCTCCGTGCCATCGTGCATGAGAATGTCATTCACACTTCCCGATTCGTAAGTGGTTGTGATCTCACGCATCAGCGGGACGAAGTCGATCGTCGCTGTTGTCTCAACGTGTTCGCGAACATAATCGTAAGACTTCGTAGAGCCGGTGTTGTTATTAAACGTAACGCACGGAGAAATCACGTTAAGAAACGCAAAGCCTTCGTGCTTCATCGCGGCTTTCATTAGAGGGATTAATTGATCCTTGTCGCCCGAAAAGCTTTGCCCGACAAAGGTTGCTCCAAGCTCGATGGCGAGACTTGCGAGATCGATCGCTTCGAAGAGGTTGACGCTTCCCGCTTTACTCTTCGAACCGGCATCGGCCGTCGCACTGTCCTGGCCTTTCGTTAGGCCGTAGCAGCCGTTGTTCATCACTAGATAAACCATATTCAGATTTCGACGCACAACGTGGACAAACTGTCCCATCCCGATAGAAGCCGTGTCACCGTCGCCAGAAACGCCGAAATAGATAAGGTCGCGGTTAGCGAGATTAGCACCTGTCGCAACCGAAGGCATACGCCCGTGAACAGAATTAAATCCGTGCGAATTTGACAGGAAATAAGCCGGAGATTTTGACGAACACCCGATCCCCGAAAGCTTCGCCACCTTGTGCGGCTCGATGTTCAACTGCCAACACGCCTCGATGATCGCCGCATTGATCGAATCATGCCCGCACCCCGCACAAAGCGTCGAAAGCGAACCCTCGTAATAATCGACCGTGTACCCAAGGTCGTTTTTCGGCAAAGCCGGATGTCGAAATGTTGGTTTAACGTAGGTCATCTTTCTAAATTCCCTTTGATCTGCCTAAAGATATTATCCGCCGTGATCGGCATGCCGTCGTAGTTTAGGACGGAGATGAGTTTCGATGCATCGGTGCCGAGTTCGATCATCATCAGGCTCCGGAACTGTGCATCGCGGTTTTGTTCGATGACGAAGACGCGTTCGTGCGAATCGACGAAATCGCGGAATGATTTGCCGAAAGGAAAGCCACGAGCCCGCATTGCGTCGAGATGTATGCCATCGGCGGCGAGGAAGTCGAGGGCTTCCTCAGCAGCATAGCTTGATGTTCCAAAGTATATGACTCCGGCGCGGGACCCAGTCGCCCCCGGCGCTGACAAGATCTCCGGTTCCGGCACCAGTGTCGCTGCGGTTTCCCACTTCTTCGCCAATCTATCGACATTCCTCTGATATGCGGCTCCGTCTTCGGTGTAGACGCCGTATTCGTCGCGGGAAGAGCCCCGCGTTACGAATGCGCCTCGCGTCGCGTTCGTACCGGCGATCGTCCGATAAGGGATGCCGTCGTCGTCAATGTCGAGATAGCGGCCCCATTTGCTGTTGAACTGCTCAAGAAAGTCACCGGCGTGCTCCGCTTCTTGATCGGGCTGAGCCTCGACGTTATTGCCGTTGCCATTGGTCGCGGCGACGAGCGAATATATCTTATCCAACTGCTCCGAAGTCAGCACTTTCCCTCGATTATAGACACGCGAATCGTCCCATGTAAGGGGCTCAGAAATGTGGTCGTTCATGCCGAGGTCTAGGTCGGTCATGATGATGACTGGGGTTTGAAGCCGCTCGGTTAAGTCGAACGCATCGACGGTCATCTCGAAACATTCTTTCGGAGAAGCCGGAAACAGCAGCGGATGCTTCGTATCTCCGTGCGAAGCGTACGCCGCAAGCAAGATATCCGACTGCTGCGTCCTCGTTGGCATTCCGGTTGAAGGCCCTGTTCGCTGAACATCGATAAGAACCGTCGGAACTTCGGCGAAGTAGCCCAAACCCAGGAACTCGTTCATCAAACTCACGCCCGGGCCGCTTGTCGCCGTGAAAGATCTCGCACCGTTCCAACAAGCGCCCATTACCATGCCGATGGCGGCGAGTTCATCTTCGGCCTGTACGATTGCGTAGTTGTTCTTGCCCGTATCGGGATCGACGCGATACTTAGCGGCGTACTTCGCAAACGCATCGACGACCGACGTCGAAGGCGTGATCGGATACCAAGCCGCAACGGTCGCTCCGGCATAGACTGCGCCGAGCCCGCAAGCGGAATTGCCGCCGAACAATATCTTATCGCCAAGAAGATCGCGGCGTTCGACTCGTATGTCCAAAGGACAATCAAAGTTCTCTTTGCAGTAATCGACGCCGATGTTCAATGCTTTCATGTTTGGCTCGATGAGTTTCTCTTTCCCCTTGAACTGCTCGGCGAGTTGTCCCTCAAGCACCGCAAACTCAATGTCCAACAACGCCGACAACGCCCCGATATATATTATGTTCTTGAACAACTGCCGCTGCCGTGCGTCGGTAAACTCCGCATTGCAAAGAGCCATCAGCGGAATACCGATGTGCGTGATGTCGGTGCGGTCATAACCCGGCGGCAAAGGCTTTGACGAGTCAAAAAGAAAGTATCCGCCCGCGTGCACGTCCGCATAGTCCTTCTTCATTGACTGCGGATTGACCGCGATCATCAGATCG
>JAYSZT010000186.1:0-1558 GCA_043737915.1 Acidobacteriota bacterium | reverse complement strand
CGAGCGACCAACGTTACGAATTGGCAGCCGCAAGCAGCGCCGCCTGTTCCGAGGCAAGGCCAACCGGCAAATTCGCCGCAGATTTTCTCACAGTATCCAGTGATCGTTTCGCCGAATCAGACGTTGGCAATCGTTTCGCTTGGTCTGGGAATCGGCAGCATGACCATCGGATGGTGCTGTTCGCTCGGCCTGCTTTTGTCACCGGCTGCTATTGTGACGGGAACTATAGCTCTATTGCAGATCAAGAAAGATTCGACGGCAAACGGAGGCCGTGGTATGGCGATAGCAGGGATAGTCGTCGGATCAGTTTTCCTTGCATGTTATTTATTGATTATAATACTTTATGGAATTGGTTTTTTACTCGGCGGCTTTCGTTGAGAAAATTGCTGATTCCGGCTTTGATTCACCATTGAAAATTTTTTTTGGAGCTGATGCGCGTAACCCTACATGTCGTCGCCGGACCGCAAACCGGACGCGATTTCAAATTCGAACAGCACGATACGTTCATGATAGGCAGAAGCGAGGACGCACAATTCTGCCTTCCGCATGATCGTTTTTTTTCCCGTCATCATTGTATTCTCGAAATCGCGCCGCCGCAGTGTTTTCTTCGTGATTTGAGTTCCACAAACGGGACTTTTGTAAATGGCATAAGGGTCGAGACCGCTCATCTAAAGCATGGCGACCGAATTCAGGGTGGTGAAACGGTTCTTGAGGTAATTGTCGCCGCGGATCGTGCAGACTCCATTCCCGGCGTGCCGAGAATGGATGAAAAGACCGAGCCATCCTTAATTACGGTGCTCTGTCTCAATTGTGGTGTCCCGTCATCGGCTGAAGCTTCGCGGCCCGACGCCAAACTTTCATTCGTTTGCGACAATTGCCGCGAAAAATTGCGAAAAAATCCGCAGCCGATCCCGAATTATCAGATGATGAGGGTTCTTGGCCAAGGCGGAATGGGCAGCGTTATGCTCGCCCGTTCGGAAAAGGATGGAAGTGCGGTCGCAATTAAAACACTTCTACCTGAAGTCGCCGTTAGTGAACAGTCGCTAAAGCGGTTTATGCGAGAGATAGAGGTTGCTTCGTCTCTGCGGCATAAGCACATAGTCAGTTATATTGAGCATGGATCACATAACGGCATTGTCTACCTGGTCACGGAATATGTCAGCGGTATGGACGCGTCGAAATTGGCGAAGCATCGCGGCGGAAAACTGAGCTATAAGGAAGTAGTAAAGATAATCGAGCAAACGCTGTCCGCTCTGCATTTCGCTCATGAAAAGGGTTTTGTGCACCGTGACATTAAAGAGCAGAACATTCTGGTAGACGGGACCTTTCCGAACTACATCGCAAAATTGACAGATTTCGGTCTTTCAAAAAGTTATAAACAAACTGGAATGAGTGGTGTGACGATGGTTGGCGACGTAGCCGGTACTATTGCTTATATGCCTCCGGAACAAGTTCGAGATTTTAAGGAGGTCCGCCCTCCGTCTGATATTTACGCGATCGGAATGACGGCTTATAGTCTGTTGACAGGTGCCCATGCGCTAGACATCAGCCCAAATGC
>JAYSZT010000185.1:0-3979 GCA_043737915.1 Acidobacteriota bacterium | reverse complement strand
ATTCAATTTCTTACACCCGATTTACGGGCTGCCCTCGATAGCTACGCGAAAGGAGTCAATGCGTACATCGCGACGCTCGACGATAAAACGCTGCCGGTCGAATTCCGTATTCTGCGTTACAAGCCACGTGAATGGCGTTCGCCGGATACCATTGTGATCGGCAAGATCCTTTCCGATGCACTGAGTTCGACGTGGCGAAACGATTTGATGCGTGCCTCGATCCAGAATTTACCGAAAGAAAAGATCGCAGATCTTACGAATCAGGTAACGCCGTATGATGTTGTGTTATTCGGAAAGGATAACAAAGCGTCCAAGGCAACGGCGGCTGAATCGTCCTTGATCGTTGAGCCGTCCCTGCTGGCGAAGGCGGATGAAGTTGAAAACGTTAGGCGATCGTCACTCGAACGCGTTGGACTTTACGCGGAGGAACTCGCAGCTAGTAACAATTGGGTGATCTCCGGCAAACTCACCGCAGACGGGAAGCCAATTATTGCCAATGATCCGCACCTCGCGCCGACGGCGCCGGGCATTTGGTATCTGACACATATTTCGACGCCGACGATGCGGGTTTCAGGAGTAACGTTTCCGGGCGTTCCGGGGATAATTCTCGGACATAACGAAAACATTGCGTGGGGAGCAACCAACGTCGGGCCGGATGTGCAGGACCTTTACGTCGAGACGTTCAATGAGAAAGGTGAATACAAAACTCCCGGCGGTTGGAAGGCCGCTGTCATCCGAAAAGAGATCATCAAGGTTCGCCCGAATCCGCTAGATCCTAAGACCGATGATTTAATCTACGAGGTGACGGAGACAGACAATGGCCCGATCATGCTTGAGGATGGCGGCAAGCGGTACGCGTTGAAATGGACAGCATTCGATCCGAAAAACAGCGAGTTTGAAACATTCTACGAGTGGAATCGATCGAAGGACTGGACCGAGTTTAAGACGGCGCTGAAAAAATACGGCGGTGCGGCACAGAATTTTGTTTACGCTGATGTTAAGGGAAACATCGGCTGGTACGCGGCAAGCAAGATCCCGATGCGCCGGACGGGCGATGGGGCGTTGCCTTATGACGGTTCGACAAATGAGGGCGATTGGACCGGCTTCATTCCGTTTGAAGAGTTGCCAAACCTCTACAATCCGCCATCCGGGTTGATCGTCACGGCAAACCAACGAATTGTCGGCACTTCATATAAATATACGCAGATGTCGCGTGACTCGGCGGCGCCGTGGCGTGCACGCCGGATCTACGACGTTCTTACGAGCAAGAAAAAGCTGACGATGGATGATGTTCGTGATGCTCAACTCGACGTTTTGAATATTCCGGTATCAAATCTTGCTAAGCGTGTCGTCGAGCTGAATTCAGCCTCGCCCGAAACGCTCGCGGTTTTGAGATCCTGGGACGGTAAGATGACAAGTGATTCGCTCGGGGCGACGCTGGCGAACGAGATACGCGGTTGTGCGGCGAATAAGATCGCGGAGGCAAACAGTCCTGCACCGGCCTATGTCATCCGGGAACGCATTCTCGATATGGCCGCAGTCAAAGGCAATGTTCTACGATGGTTGCCGGCCGGTTACAAAAGCTTTGGCGATCTCTTTAACAAATGCGACGCGCAGATCCGCACGGAACTCGCGAATCCAAAACGCATGGGTGCTGATCCGTCGAAATGGGTTTGGGGTAATGAATGGCGTTCAAATTTTTCTCATCCGCTGGCGGTTGTTCCGCTCATCGGCGGTCAGTTCCGTGCCCCGCAGGTTGCCCTCAACGGCAGCGGCCAAACGCCAAACGTTGGCTCATACGTTTCGATGCGTTTAATCGCAAGTCCCGGTGATTGGGATGCGACGCGACACGTTATCCCACTAGGCGAATCTGGCGACCCCGCGTCCGCTCACTTCAAAGACCAATTCGACCTCTGGCGAACGGGAACTCCCGCGGTCTTCCCATTCTCAAAAGCAGCCGTCGAGAAGGCGACTCTTAAAACCCTAATTATCGAACCGAAATGACCGGGCGGGTACTCGAGCGATGAATTTACGCCGCCTAGTTGTGCGGAAGGGTTTCTAATCTTTGCGGAAAGGGTTCAAGGTCGTGCGGAAAAGTTACTGGGCGGCGGGGAAAGGTTTCTGATTCGTGCGGAAGGAATTCTGAGTCGTGCTGAGCTAATTCTCGGAGATTCGCGAACGTTTCGTTACGATCGGGTCGCTTATGAAAGGCTTCGTTCTTTGGCTTTAGCTAAAGACCACCACGGCAAGTATGGATAAGCGTGATGTTCGTGATGATAGCCGAAAAAATAACAACTAAAAAATGCGACGAAATGATTCAGTTGTTGGCTGCGGGACTTGAACCTATCAGTTTCATCATGTTGTCCGCGGTGCGGTAGATACGTGCCGAAATAAAATAGTTGAAGAGTACTGAGAATGGCCGGAGCTGCCCAAAATAACAGCAGGTTTTCCATCGGAAGTACCAATTTCAGAAGATTGTAGGTACCGGCCATTAACAATATCTGCCAAACGGTAACGTACTCAAAAGCAAATTTTAGATACCAACGAACGAAACTGCCATTGTAATAATCGGGGTCTTCGTCAGAAACAACCTGAGCGTGATGAAGATGATGCTTGCGAGAAAGCTTTTCGTAGTTGTTGTACGCGAAGATGCTCGCGGACAAAAAACCGATCCAATAGTTGAGCCGCTTGTTTCCTGGCATCACTACACCGTGAATCGCATCGTGGGCGGTAATAAAAATACCCGTGTAAAGGTGCATTTGGAAGAGCAGGAATACATAAATCAGCGGGTCGTTCCACTCGATCTTATATTGCAAAAGAAAGGTAAGCGATATCGCCCAGAGAGAGATGATCGTCAGGGCGAATAATAATCCTTTGTATTTACTAAGAATCATTTTAAGAAATGGGCAAAACGTTAAGCACTGTTCTTCACTATCGATACTCTGAATTATATCAAAACATCATCATTAAAAACTCACTCATATCACAGCAGATCGACGCTCTAAAATCCTTACGCCGAAAACCTAGGGCTTTTGGTTCGATCGATGAAATCCGACAGGATGATGGACGCAGCTTCGCTGTCGACTTTCTGGCGAGATTCTTTTAGACCGACGCCCTGCGACCAGAGCCGGGACTTGGCTTCGTAAGAGGTCACGCGTTCATCCTGCAGGTAAACCGGCACATCGAGCGATAACGCGAAACGGCGTGCCATTGATCGGGCCTCCGCGGACATCGGGCTTTCTCCGCCCTCGGATGTGAGCGGCAAACCAATTACCAGTGCCTTAGCATCCAAATCGGCAATGACGCTTTTGACTGCCAGCAATAACTTTTTCCAGCTCGTACGCGTTATAAACTCGAGTGCCCGGGTCGTAATGCGGAGTTCGTCGCAGGTCGCGACGCCAACGCGTTTGGTCCCGGGATCTAGAGCGAGAAGGCGGCCTTCAGTTGGGACTGTCGAAACATCTGTAAGTTCGGACTGATTAGTTATTTCTATTTGTTGCACGTTTATTTTCTATCGCTGATAATTGCATTGCAGTTTCGTTCTAAGAGGTATTATATGTCATTTCGTGGAAAGTTTGGGGTGATGATGTTGTCCGGCGTGATCGCGGTCTATGCGGTTATCGGCGGCCTGCCGCTCGTCGGCTATGTTTTGAATGTTAATGCACAGACAACGGTCAACGACGCCGGAGCGCAACTTCGCATCGTCGAATCGGTTCTCCAGCATATTCAGAACGATTACGTTGACGTTCCGGACATGGAAAAGGTTCGCGTCGGATCGCTTCGGGGATTGGCGAACGGGCTAGATCCGTATTCGTCATTCCTAACTGCCGATCAGGTGAAGGAATATCAGACGGCGAAGGGAGTCAGCAAAACGAGCATTGGAGCCGAGTTTTCGCAGGTCTCGGGTTTTCTTTACGTTATTTCTGTCGTTAAAGGCGGTCCGGCCGAGAAAGCCGGCCTTAAATCCGGCGACGTGATC
>JAYSZT010000184.1:0-32942 GCA_043737915.1 Acidobacteriota bacterium | reverse complement strand
TTAGATTCTAATCGTGTTCGTCGATTTGTGCCATCAGCGTTAGTAGAACTAGGTCATTTCAGAGCGATCGGACAAATATGATCAAAGTCATATAATTGAATATCGATTGAACAAAAATTAGTTTTCACTCGTATTTCATACTCAATATCCATTCAGAAGAGGAGCGAAAAATGACTGAGCTAACATTCCAGGGCGATAGCGGTCTAAGTCCTTATCAAACAACCGAACACTACCTTCGAAAGGTGTTGACCGGTGATATTAAAAGTGTGCGGGTTCGATTGATCGCCGCACTTGAGCGACTAGATTACGACATTTTGGATGACCAAGACACGGTTGTTCGTGGCCGCCGGCAGGCACGCGGCTGGGGAACATCATATTCGTCAGCGGACGTCATGGACTACCCGATGTCTCTCATCGTCAAGCTAAAGGAACAGGGCGAGCACGCGACCCGGGTGACATTCGATTATGTCGTCCGGCACCCATCGCTATCTCGCGGTGAAAAGGAAGTGCTGACTCGTGAAGCTGAGGCCATTTCGGCTCTGGCAACGATGCGTGCCATCGACAAGATGTGCTCGGCGTGCGGCACTGAGTCGACTGACGATTCGCGGTTTTGCCGACGTTGTGGGTCAAAAATGAGCGTTGAATCCAGTGAACTCGAAGTCCTCCGAATGTTTGCCGAGATCCGGGCCGGGCACACATCGGTGGTCGCGACGTTTATCTCATCCGCAATCTCAACTCTGGTTTTAGGCTCGGCATTACTCGTAATGGCACTTTCCGGAGTAGTATTTGGAAAGGGTTTGGCGGTGTTGATCGTGATCGGCATGGCGACGCTGCTGATCAGCAATATATTTCTCGGCTTTGGCTGGAATCGCGTAAATCGTGCATTGCGCCGGGTAAGATCAGACGGTGAACTGCAAACCGTATCGAGCGTCCCATTTTCATTGCCCGAGACGAGTGCAGATTTCGCCGGTAGCTTGCCGCCAGGCTCGGTAACAGAGCGTGCTACCAACCTGCTTGGAATGACCACGGATCGGGCGAAGACCGGTGAGTTTCAAATCGATGAAATGACAGCTAAAGGAAAATGAATCGCTTTTTGGACGAGAAGAAAGATAATTGGCAGCGGCTCGAAGATCTGCTGACGATGGCCGGCGGGTCGAAGTTACGCGGGCTGTCGCATATCGAAGTCCGTGAGTTTGGCGAACTTTACCGCCGTGCCGCCGCCGATCTCGCGATCGCCCGGGCAGAGACCCGCGACACTAAGCTGATCAATTATTTGAACAATCTCGTCATCAGGGCACACGGGAAAATTTATCGGGCTGATAGCCAAGGAGTCGGGTTGATCTGGAAATTTTTCACCCGCGACTTTCCGGTTGCTTTTCGCAGTGCACGAGTATTCTTCTTGATCGCATTTCTCGTATTTACAGTTTCGGCGGTTTTCTCCGGCTGGCTTAGTTACATCAACCCTGACTTCGCGATCATCGTCGGTGTCGAAGAAACCGCTGCTGCTGCCCGCTCAAACGATATGTGGTGGCTTTCACTCAACCAAGCGAACCAGATCGGAGCAAGTTCTATCCTGACCAATAATATTCAGGTGACGTTTTTGGCATTTGCCTGGGGAGCATTGCTGGGGATCGGCTCGCTCTATATTTTGCTGATGAACGGCGTCAGCATAGGCGGTGTCGTCGGGGCGTGCTACCGCGGAAATGCCGACTTTGCCAATGAACTAGTCACGTTTATGGTCGGCCACGGCGTCATCGAGCTCTCGGCTATTTTCATGGCGGGCGGAGCAGGCATGATGATCGGTTACGCGATCATTAACCCCGGCGATCTCACCCGCGGACAGGCGCTCAAGAAAAAGGGAATGGAGGCTGCTCGCATAATTATCGGCTGTGCATTCCTACTCGTGATCGCCGGTATTATCGAAGGCTTTTTATCGCCGTCATCTCTGCCTGCGAGTGTGAAATTTGCGACCGGCATTTTTACGGGTATTGTTTTGTATTCATATCTATTCATGGCGGGGCACGATGAAGAGGAGTTGCAACTTGAAGGCGAGGCTCCGGTTTAGATCGAAATACTTTCGACCTTCGCGATCTTGACACCGAAAGCCCCAAATGCGGCTTTTTCCATTTGCAGTGTATCGCCTGTGGTCAGAAATACATCGGTGCCTCCGGTTGGAATGTCCCAGTTTGTAATACGACCGATAAGGTCACGTGCCGGATCGATCAATTTGGTTGATGAAGTGACAAATTGCCGCATTACGTCTGATATCGCTGGATAGTGTGTGCAGGCGAGCAGTATGTGCGAACAATTTTTTAACGGTGAAAGTATCCGGAGGCACTCGTTTTTCAAGTGATCAGAAGTGAGATCGCCCGACTCGATCAGAGCCGACAGCGGCTGCGCGATCCGTTGCTCGATGTCGATCCCCATTTTTCCAAACCCGCGTCGATAAACTCCCGACACAACCGTTCGGCGTCCACCAATCAGCCCGAGGCGTTGTGGTTTTAATTGTGAAGTAGACTCGATCGCTGATTCGATCATGCCTTCCACGACGATCTCTGAAGTGTCCAAAAATGGGATTGCGGTGCTCGCGGCGTTGCAGCCGATCACGAGATGAGTCACCCCTCGAGAAACTAAAAATGCGATCGCTTCGTTGAGTCGGGCGACGAGTTCATCGCGAGTCATTTTGCCGTATGGCGTGACGCCGGTATCGGATAAATACGTGACGGAGACGCTCGGCAATAATTCTTTGACGAGCCTATAGACGCCGATGCCGCCGATCCCCCAATCTAGTAATCCGAGCCGCTTCATAGGTAAGATCTAGGGATACGAAAGTTTAACCTCGATGCCTTTTTCGACGGGCCCGCTGTCAAAGGCGACGATCCGCGAATTCCACGCCATATTCAGCGTTTCCATCTTTTGACCCGGAAAACGGCTTTCGAGGTACCATTTCATCTCGTGTTCGGAGCGGATCGGGTTGTACTCGAGCATCTTTTTCCAGTCCGGATGGGAAACAAGTTTTTGAAGAGCAGCATTAAACGTAACGTTAGCTTTTTGCTCGCGTTTGGTTCTCAGTTTGTCTTTGAGAAGACGCGGATATTCACTGACGGCGACCGGAACCGTGACCATATCGATGATCAGGAATTTGCCGCCGGGTTTCATCACACGTTTGATCTCCATCAAAAGCGGATCCCAATCAAGGTAACGGAAAGACATGAGAGATGTGACGACATCAAACGTCGCGTCTTCGAACGGCAATACCGGCCCGTTTATTTTTTGAAATGAAAGCTGCTCGTGGTCCTTATTTTTCAGCTTTGCACGTTCGATAATTCCCGCCGACTCATCCACTCCACGGCCGAGATCCAACCGCCCGGCGAGTGCGTTAAGTAGTGCTCCGTTACCGCATCCGATGTCGAGCATCCCGAAATTGCCTTTAGGTAAATGTTCGTCGAGCCACCTCCACTCGTCTTTTCGTACACGAATATCGACAAATGCTGCGTCGTAGAGTTCAGCAACGTGGTCATAAGACGTGTCTCCATCAGGCTTCGCCGGCTCAAACCGTTTCATTTCCTCGGCCGCCATAAATCCGAGCCGCTTCTGAGCGGAAGCCAAAACACCGTGAGATTTCCTGCCTTTACAGCCGATCGTGTAGAGTTTGCCGTCTGCACTATCACCTGCGGAGACATATTTTTCCTTGCTTCGCGAAAAGGTCGTGTACCAAAAAAAACCGTGGCTCACAACGTCGAAGGTGCGGGCAAAAAATGGGGCGAACCAACGTGCCGACCGGCAGCAGTGAAAGTATGCACTCGCTCCGTCGACGAATGGTATGTCGATCTGCTCCCATTCATAAGGCGAAAATTGTTCGGGAAAAGCGACCGTACCGTACATTGGCCCGTACATTCCTGAATGCCCAACGAAGTGAAATTCCTTGATCTGATTTCCCGCATCTTTGATCTCGGCGATAGCTTTCAGCACATCGACCTTGCTCTCGACAGCTTTCGTGATGATATCGCCATCGAAACCCGACGCTTTTTTCTCAGCCGCCAGAGTCTCTGCAACCACGGGGAACTGATGTCCGCCCAACCGATATTTGGTCGTATAAATTATAAGGATCGCGTTACTTGCAGGCATATTTTACAGGAAAAAATGGAAACAATGAGGAATAATACAGGAAAGACGAGCCAGTCGTAAAATGAAAAACTCTTACAGCATCCCTCGCTCTTTGACTCTCAGGTACGACTCCAATAACTTCGGGGCGAGAGTCTGTGTGGTGACGTCGATTGCAAGACCTCCCATCGACTCGACGAGCCTTAGAGCTTTCTCGCGTTGATCGATGATCTCTTCAGCAGCGGATTGAGTGAAAACGTCTCTGATCGCGTGCGGCATCTGGCTGACGGCGGCGTTCAGGTCGCGGTCGCCGATCGTTGCAACGAGCGGCAAGTGTCGCGGGCGGAGCAATTTAAGCGAGCTTAACAGGTCTTTCGAGCTGTCTTTATCTACCAGGTCGGTGAGAATTACTACAAACGAACGCTTTTTGGCGTTCGACGATATAAATTGAAACGATCGCGCGTACGACGGCTCTATCAATTCCGGCTCGAGATCGTGAAGAGCCTCGAGGACTCCGTCGATATGTTCGATCCCTCGTTTTGGCGGCAGGAATTTGCGAACGCGGCGTCCGAAAACAACGAGACCGCAATTATCTCCCGCTCGAGCGCACGCCGACATCAACGCGAGTGACGCGTGGATCGCGGTGTCGAATTTCGTCTCATTGCCGATCCGGCCAGTCATCAGTCGTCCGGCATCGATGGCGATAACGACGGTTTGATCTCGCTCGATCTGATACTGACGCGTTGTCAACCTCGAACGCCTCGCCGTCGCCGTCCACGAAATGTGCCGCAATTCGTCGCCCCGCACGTAATCGCGCATCGACTCGAACTCACGCCCCTCCCCACGCCTAACTGATCGGCGCTGGATCGCTAAAAAAGATCTCGCCCCAAGAGCCTTTAACTCCATTTCCCGGGCCCGCCGCATATTGGGGTAAACTTTTACCTGTTGCGGTTCGCAGAGGTCGGTCTGACACCAAACGAGTCCAAGCCGCGACCGAAACCGGACCGATGTGCGGCCGAATTCATATTTGCCGCGACGCGGAGGTGTCAGTGAATAAAAGAATTCGGCGACGGATTGAGCATCGGATGTAAATGCGACCTCGCGGCTCTCAACGAGCTTCATTTCGGGCGGGAACTCGTCCTTTATTCGCAGCTTGATGTCGAGCTGCGATCCGTTATCAACGATCAGACTGACCCTGGTCGAGTCACCGATCGCAAAGCGTTTTTCGAATTCGCGTCTCAACGTTAATTCAGGCGGCAAACGTCGGCTAATAAAGTAATCGACGACCGCTACGATCATCAATACCGCATCGAACGCCAGGACTGCGTATCGAATGACCGGGAAATTCCACGACAATGACAGCGGCAATACGCCGGCAGCCAGCAGAATGAAGAAAAGTCGTGAGAATATGAATCGCATAGAACGCCAAGATTATAGCATTTGAGGCGAAAATCATTGCAAAAATGCGGGCGTTGTGTTCAATTAGATTGTCGCAATATGAGTACATCACACTCGCCAGAATCCAGCCACCGAATACCGACCCGACGAGAAGCATTGGTTTTTCGCGCCAAAAGCTTCGGCTTGCAGACGAAGCGTTATTTTTCCGATTCATTTGACCGCAAAGTGAGGTCGCACGCGAAGAGCAATTCATTGCAAAATCAACCTCTGGTCGCTGAGTCTAAAACAAAATTATGGACCGAGATCGAACCGGAAGAACGCTACTTGGTAGCCGGAAAGATCCAAAACCTACGTGTGGCGGCAGCCGCTCTGAACGGTCTCGAAGTGCCGGCGGGTGAGATATTCAGCTTTTGGAAACATGTCGGCCGGACGACCGCGTCGCGAGGATTCGTCGAGGGCCGCGAACTCCGCGAAGGCTGCATTATTCCGAATATCGGCGGCGGCCTCTGTCAGCTCTCAAACGCACTTTATGACGCTGCATTAAAGGCGAATTTCGAAATACTCGAGCGGCACGCACACACCCAAACGATCGCCGGATCGCTAGCCGAACAGGGACGTGACGCGACCGTTTTTTGGAATTACGTCGATCTCCGATTTCGCTCCGCCGTGCCGATCCGAATCGAGGCCGGAATGACTTCGGACCATTTGCTGGTCAAATTTCGTGGTAAAAAGCAGGAGCGTCCGACGCTGCACCAAATTCAGCGAAACGGCAAGGTCGATCACGTTAACAGCTGCGCATCGTGCGGAATGGACGATTGTTTTCGCTCGGTCAAGCCGTCGGCCGACCTTGATTTCGGCAAAACGGCGTTCCTCGTCGACGAATTCTCGGCAGAATTCGATGAGTATATTCAGTCGAAGCGAACCGACAAGGACAGATTATTCCTGCCGCTCGATGGACAGCGTTTCAAAAAGGCGAATTACAGGTGGAACGTGAAAGGATTCGCCGATGTTAACCAAAGCGTATTCGTAACGGCGCTTCGCAGTATGAAGTCGCGCCGTCTTGCCGCGCAGGGAGCAGCACGGCAAAAGAATCTACTAGCAACCTATGAGCGATTGGCGGCGAGCTATGCGAAAAAGCTAAGTTTTGATGTCCTGCACGTTGTCGTTCAGCAGAATTTACTGCCTTATCTCTGGCAGAGCGGTCAACTCGGCGGTCGTACGTTTGACGTCTTGATGACAGCAGTTCCGATAAGCGAGATGCAAAAACGGCTCGATCACGCCTTCGAACTGCACGGCGAGAGCTCGACGCTTGGAGATTTTCGAGCGGACGAAAATTTAGTAGCGGCGGAAACCGAAGCTCTGAAAAATGCCCGACGGATCATCACGCCGCACACCGCGATCGCCGAGCTTTTCGATGGCCGGGCGGAAGTGTTGCCGTGGAAATCGCCGAAGGTTGATGCGTCCTCAAAGTCAGAAAATGCGATCCCGACGATCGTTTTTCCGGCGACGACTGTCGGGCGAAAGGGCTGTTACGAATTGCGTGAGGCAATCCGCGGAATGAATGTAAGGCTTGTAACTCTTGGGCCGTGTATCGAATCTTCAGATTTTTGGGATGGGTTCAATGTTGAGCGTGGCGGAGATGATTGGCTCTCGATCGCGGATCTCGTGGTTTTGCCGGCATTCGTCGAACACAAACCGACTCGCCTGTTGCGAGCCAACACCGCCGGAGTTCCAGTTATCGCTTCCTCGGCGTGCGGCGTCACAAATGTCGAGGGAATTACCATTTTTGAAGCCGGCGACGCAGTAGCATTGCGAGAAGCGATCGAGGCAGTTCTCGAGCCCCAAGCCACTCGGAACACCGAAGCCGTAGCCGCATAATTTTACTTTCTCCGATACAACTAATTCGAACGTCGGCGTCTCAAAGGTAATGATGCTGAATTCGATCAAACTACGACCGGTTGTTCACCTTGCTGCCTTTGCCGCCTGCCTTCTGATTCTCTCCGGCATTGGTTTCGGACAAGCCGTAACCGCCAAGGAGCCGATCGGCATCGAGGATGTTTACCTAGCGAAAGACGACGGGACCGGTCACGCGGGCGACGTGGTCACAAGTTTTCAAACCGACGACGTGCCGATCTACTGCGTTGTGGTGCTCGAATCGCAGGCGGTTGCTACAGTTAAAATGAATTTCGTCGCGGTGAGCGTCCCGGGTGTCAAAGCCGAAACCCGCGTCGTCTCAAGTGCTTACACGACGAAAAACGGCGAGGACCGCGTCAATTTTACCGGTCGCCCACGCGACGCTTGGACAGCTGGAAAATACCGAGTCGATGTATTTGTGGACGGCAAGCTGACAAAAAATTTGGAGTTCGAGATCCGCGGTCCTGCCAAAATCGTGGCTGCATCTGGTTTTGTGCAGTCGGCACCGGCGAGACCGAAACCGCCACGACGGATCAAGAAAAATTAGAACGAAAAAATGCCCGGCAAGTTAAACCTGCCGGGCATTTTTGATTGTTGTGTTAACAGCAATTTACCAACGGCTCTCCCCACGACCGCCGTAGTCGCCACCACCACCGCCGCGACTTCCGCCACCGCCGTAGCCACCACCACCACCGCGATTTCCGCCACCGCCGCCGTATCCGCCACGACCGCCGCCTCCGCCGCTACCACGATCTTCGCGTGGTTTCGCTTCGTTGACCTTGATCTGGCGACCGCTGACCTCTTTACCGTCAAATTCGGCAATAGCCGCCTGGCCCTCGGCCTGCGAAGACATTTCGACAAAACCAAAACCCCGTGAGCGTCCTGTTTCTCGATCTTCGACGACCGACGCCGACTCAACCGTGCCGACCGAACCGAATAATTCTTCAAGCTCTTGGCTCGAGGTCTGGAAAGACAGATTTCCTACGTAAAGTTTCATAGCCATAAAAATATTTTTTTACCTTTTCCCGCGTTAGGGAAGTGAAAAGAAGTGTCGAAATCGGATCTGGGTTTCGGAGAAACGGTCTGCTCCGGAAGATTCGCGGTTTCATCGCCGTTAACGGGCTACTTCAAAAACCAATGGACAACCAAGCCTCGAACTTCCTAACGCCACCAGAACAGAACCTTTCGTATCGGGGCGCATCACCGTTGATGCGCGAGAGCAGGATTAACACAAAGTATGATGCACGGTTATCACGACCGTTGCAAGCCGTAGGGTGCGTATTTGTTTACTTTTGCTCAATGAATGTTAGTATCGACGAAATATTTTCACGTGCTGCGGCTTCTCCAAGTTCGATAAATTCTTTGCGTTTTCCGATCTGATCCGGTCTGAGGTGGGCGATCTGCGGCTCGATGGTGAAGTCAGATCTTGATTTTTGGTCATTCGAAGCCGAGCGGATAAGCGTGATCGCAGAGCGGATCATGATGCCGACGGCTGTTCTCGGCATTGACTTAAAACTAGATCCGCAGGCTAAAACGTCGATCGCAATTACGATCTCTGCTCCCAAAGACCTTGCCGCATCGACCGGCAATACCGAGGTCACACCGCCGTCGACCAACATTTGTCCATTATCGTTTACCGGCGTGAACAGACCGGGAACGGCACAACTCGCCCGGATCGCCGTGATCAGATCGCCCGTGTCCTTTTGAACAACTTCCTCCCCGTTAACAAGGTCGAACGCAACCGCCGCAAACGGGATGGTCAGGTCCTCGAACCTTTTCACCGGAAGTTCGCGCTCCAGAAACTCACCCATCGGGACGCTTGATAACGCCCCACGCGGCGAAAACGAAGGCCGCACCATCGTAAAATAGCCAACCCTTGTCGCCATTTCTTCGATCTCAACCGGCGTCATACCGGTCGCCAAACAACCGCCGACGATCGCCCCCGCCGAGGTTCCGGCGATCACATCGAACTTAATTCCATGCTCGGCAAGAACCTTGAGCACGCCAATCTGCGCAAACCCCCGTGCCCCACCGCCCGACAGTGCCAAGCCTATCTTTCTACGTTCCATATCCAATTGATTTTACTCGCCCTTTATGGAAAACTTAAATTCCTAAATGACGCCACAGGAATCACTTTTACTTCCTCGCGAGAGTACGATCGCGGATATTGCTGCCGGTGACATGTCGTGTCCCGTTTGCTCGCGCGAATCGAGCGACGAATTCGTGCCATTCGTATCACTTGGGGACGGCCTAGGTAAGCTGATTCGTGCGAATGCGCCGGACACGGCGGAGTTTCAGGCGGTGTGTGCGAGATGTGTTCGCCTTTTTGAACGGGCGAAGGAACACATAATCAAAGATGCAGCGATGCAAAAGGACGGCTCGCACGTTCTGTCGACGCCGCTCCGCCTCGATGCCGACGAACGCTACACGGGTAAGGGCGTGACGATCGCGTTTCTCGATTCCGGCTTTTATCCGCACGTCGATCTGACAACGCCGCATAACCGCATCGTCGCCTATCGGAATTTACTTCACGAAGACGGCGACCTGTCGTCGCTTTTCCAGCCCGATGTTGCCAGTTGGCACGGAATGATGACCTCAGTGGTCGCGGCGGGTAATGGTTCGCTGTCGAATGGATTCTATCGCGGGATCGCGTCCAATGCCGACGTTGTGCTCGTCAAACTTGCTCGTACCGGACGCATCACGGATCAGAATATTCAGGACGGCATCGAATGGGTTTTAGAGAATAAAGAGAAATATGGCATCGGCATCGTCAATATCTCTGCCGGCGGAGATTACGAGGCGAGCTATCTGAGCGATCCTTTGTCGCGGGCGGTCGAGGAATGTTCGCGTGCCGGGATCACCGTTATCTGCGCCGTGGGCAATGCCGGACACCTGCCTAATCACCCGGTCGTGCCGCCCGCCAGTGCTCCGTCTTGCATCGCGGTCGGCGGCCTCGACGATAATAATTCCATCAACCGTGCGAAACGCGGCATGTATCGCTCGTCGTACGGGCCCACGATCGACGGCCTGCAAAAACCCGAGGTTATCGCGTCGTCGATCTGGGTACCGGCACCGATCCTGCCGAACACGCCGACCGCCCAGCAGGCACACCTCTTGTCTCAGCTCGACGCCGCTCCGGATGACGAAGTGCACGATATCATTCGCGAAAACCATGGCGTCGATGCCGAGCTCGATGCTGCTCTCGACCGCCAGGTCCCGACGATCAGGCAACTCGTTTTGCTAAAAATTCGCCGCGAAAGCGTGATCACGCGGCACTACAAATACGTCGACGGCACTTCATTTTCAGCTCCGATCGTCTCGTCCGTCGTCGCCCAAATGCTCGAGGCGAACCCGCAACTCGATCCGCCGGCCATCAAGCGAATTCTAATATCGACCGCCGAACGCTTGCCGCACTACGAAGTCGACCGCCAAGGCTGGGGAGTGATCGATGCCCGACGAGCCGTCGAACGAGCACTCTCGTTCGGGAAATGATAATTAATCAAACTAAGTTTTTTTGACCGGTAGCCCGTGCGGTTTGGTCACCAGCGATTTTGTTTGCGCGAGGGCGTTCGCGAAGGCGTTGGAGTCAGATTGCGGACTGCACGTTACAGCCCGGTCATCGATGAAGGCGGCGGCGCGTGGTTTGCCTTGGCCAGTGTAGACGTCGGTGTAGGGGAATTTGTGCTTCTCGAGCCACTCGATAACGTGAATTCGAAGCTGGCCGGGAGTAATGCGCGAGCCTTCGAGAACGTCATGGGCACATCTTGATGTGAAGATCACGATCTCGGCCATCTTAGCGAGTTGCTTTGCGAATTCTAATGCTCCCGGAACCGGTTCGCCGATGTGGTCGACGCCTTTCCATTTGTCATACTGAGCTAAAACGCCGTCAAGATCGACGCAAATTCGTGGCTTTCGCGTCACGACGGTGCGCTTCTTTGGAGCCGGAGCAGGGACGAGAGCCGTCGCCTTCTTTGCTTTGACCTTCGGCAGTTTTGAGGTTCGCGTGGCGATTATCGCTTCGATCGCGTCGCCGCCCTCGAGCCACTCGTTTTCGCCGCCGAAGGCGTCAAAATTCCAAACACGAGTGTAATGATGCCGCGTGTGATGTCGGCCCGGCGTGCGAAGCGTATACGGCAGATCGCCGGGAGCGACCTCGCGTTTTGGCGGAAAGATCTCAGGTTTTCGCGGCAGTCCGAGTTTGGCCCAATCGCTGCGGATGCCGTCCGCAAAATCGAAAACGTCGGCGAGCGGATATTCCTTATCCAGCAAAACCCACACGTGATAACCGCCGACGCCGTTGCTATCTAGCAACAGCGGATCCATCCCTTGTTCGCGAAGCCGTTCAGCCCACTCGAGTGCCGCTTCAAAATTAACGCGGGCGTCCTCATCCGCATTCGGCAGCGTCTCATCGTGCAGATCGACGTCGATCGCGAACCATTTACAAGTGCTGTGGTCGCTGATCGAATGCAGGCCGATCAGGTGAGCGACCGATTTGGCAGAGAAGTGACGGTGCAGTTTGGTTAGCGTGACCATGTCCGTCCCGAGTTTGCGCCGCTCCTGAACCGGCAGCATCACCACACGTATCTTGCCGTCCTTCAGCGTGTACTGACTCCAAACATCCCGCCGATTCACTAGACGCTCCATCGCCCACTCCGCCAATTCATCAGCATACCGAACCCACTCCTCCGCGATCCAGAGCAGGCGTTTGTTTCCGGCAAATTCGTAAAAAGGTGCAGGCATTTATTTTTAACTCGCCTTTTCCCAGCCGGTAATGAAATTCTTTCGAGCTAGTTCGTCGAACATTTGCTTCGCTTTGCGTTCGTTGTTCGAGATCCTGATCTCACGCTCGAGCGGGTTTGCCCGGTTCGGGCTGAAATCGGTTAAATAGACAACAAAGCCAGGAAAGTCTGAGCGGTCGGTTTTGTTGGTTTTCCACAAAAGAAGCTTTCGGACCATCGTATTGCCTTTCATGATCTTGGTGTAGACGGTGCGTTCGAGAATTTCGCTGGCCGGATCGTCGTCGGCGTGGGCGCTTTTGTCGGCTTCGGGAACTGTTACGAGGTCACTGACTTGTTTGATATTTACATCATCAACGACCGCCTCTTTGTCGTCGCGAATGCGGATGAACTGCGGCGAGATGACGCTCACGAGCGGCATTCGAAGCAGGGCTGAGTAGCGTTTGCCGTCCCAATCGAGCACCATTCGCTTGACCGGTCCGCCGCGAGCACGCTCGGCGATCATGTCGAGGCACGAGATCTCGATCACCGGGCCGGGCTTGATCATTTCGTAGGCGACGTAATCGTTATTGACGGCCACATAATCGGACGGAACGATCCGTTTCTTGAGATCGGCCGCGATCGTCTTGCGTTCTTCCTCGGTGAAACCACCGCCAACTCTGGTGAATTCGTGAAACGTCCCGTCAGAACGCATCACCGCGACCAATAGATCATGAAGCAAACCTTTGCGGGCGTCCGTCCCCTCCGAGTAGCCGATAATGGCAACGTCTAGGTTGTGCCGGAGCTTAATTTTGTACCAGCCGGCCTGATCGTGACGGACTACGACGCCTTCCGCACCCTGACCGACGACCCAATCGGTAAAATACTCCATCACCGCGTCGACCTTATCCGTCTTATGATTCTCGACGACGTGAACACTCTTGCCTTTACCAAACCATTTATCTAGCTGTGTAAAGACCTGCGATGTGCCATCGACCGGCTTTTCGTCGACTTCAATGATGTCGAAAACAGCAAGGCCGAGCTTTTCGAGTTGATCCTTCGACGCCGGCGAACGCAGGACGCGAACGACTTGCTGCACGAGATTAGCCTTTGTCGCGTCGTCTTTGACGTATATTTCGGCACCGAGAATGCACGAATCGACCTTCGCCTTCTTCAAAAGCTCAGCCGCCTCATCGAAGCAGGGAAGTCCAACCCGCACCGTCCCGCCCGGATTGACGGAGATCATCTTCTCGCCGTCAAAGAACAGCATCGCGTTCTCGCCGTCATATTTGCGAGTGACATAGTAACCGCGAGCCTTCGGCAAACGGAACGCATCCTCCGCCGAGATCGCCTTCATCGCCGCACTGACACGGCGTTTATAATCCTGAGCTTTTACGTGCAAAGACGGATCGGCGAGGTCCGGCGATTTACCGATGCAGTAATCGAATTTGCACGTAAATTTCTTTTTGTCGAAATCAAGATTCAGCATTGTCTAGACCCTTTGGCTTTTTGAGTTCCATGTTTGAAAGATGCAGTATTAGGCAATACGAGTCGTCCTTGATGCGACCTTCAAGGAAGGCGTTGTAGGGTTTGCCGCCTCGGTTCATAACTAGCGGTTCGTCGCCTTTTTCGCCGCCGCGAACCAACAGTAACGAATTTTTTTCATCTAGTTCCTTGGCCATTTCGTAGAGGAAATCGAACGTCAGGCCGTTGATGTGGACGAGCTGTTTTTTGTTGGTGAAGACGAAGCGATGAGCGGCCTCGTCTTTCTTTATAAACTTGCCGGTCCATCGCATCGGGAACTCGGCGTTCATATTCTGCGGCTCTTTCCGACGCGGTTGGCGTTTTCGCACCGTCCCGTCGGCGTTGTAGACGACCTCGATCTCCTCGACGAGATGAATGATGCCTTTGGTAGTCACGTAAACACGCGACATGTCGGTCAGGAACATCCCGAACGATTCGATGTCGATCTCCGGGTCGCCCTTGACGAGAATGTCGGCTACGGATTCGACGGTTTTGCCCTTTTTGATGAGAGCCGGCAGGTCATGGGTGATGTCGGTCTTTAACAATTTACGAGTCGATACAGGCCGCCCTTTTTCGTCAGTGTACCGAACCTCGCGCTTCGGATTTAACGCCTCCAAAGCGACGACGGCATCACGATTTTTCGGATTACTAATATTTATCGGCATAAAGATTAGAAGCTAGAATTTAGAAGTCAGAAGTCAGCTTCAGAAGTCAGATCAGAAGCTACCTTTTAGTTCCGTATATATACAGATCGAACTGCATTCCTCCGATCTTTTCCTTCTGACCACTGGCTACTGACTACTAATTTCCCCCTCACATCAGGTCGAAATCGAGGTCGTCGGCTGAGATCTCTTCTTCTTCGGTTGATTCGAGAACGGCGGACTGGTTGAGTTTGATGAACTGAAACTCCGCCTGTTTTCCGACGACGATGAATGTCTCGGCACCGGCACCGATGACGAACGCGTTGTCGTACTCGACGCCGCCACGCCAGCTAAAGGGAAACGTAAAGATCTGATCAGTGGAAACCCGGTCGTGAAGATCTTTTAGATTTGCACCTTCGAATGGCTCGACGAGATAGACGCTTTTGACGATCTGGAGAAAGTAATCCTCCACCGTTGTCGGTTTTAAAATATTTGGTTGGCCAAACGACGACGGAACTTGCTCGATCTTTTCACCGTCGGCGTTGACGGGAATGAGACTGGGTCGGTCAACGGAATCGCCTTTGTCGTTGATGGTCGTGAGGGCGGTGCCGCCTTTGTCGATCAGCGTTTTGCCGTCGGCGGCGAGCACGCGAAGCGAGGCTTCACGGCCTTTTTCGTCAAAGGCCTCGACATCGACCTTGCCGTAAAGCTTTTCACGGTCGATCTTGAGCAACGTGACAGGAAATTCCTGTCCGTCGAGTGAAAGAATCAGTGGTCTTGCCATACAAAACCTACGTGCCTTTTTATTTGGCAGTTATCGTGCCGTCATCAGCGATCTTCGGTGCGTTAACGCCGAAATCGGTTATCGAAAGGTTCTTTACTACCGTGATCGATTGGCCGGATGTGTCGAGGACCGGGATGCCTCTACCTTCAAGCTTGACGGCGTTTATCTTGCCGCTGAGAAATTTTCCGTCCGAAGCGAGCTTTACTTCGACGATCTCACTCAAGGCAGTTTCAGCGGCGAGGCCAAACCAACCGTACGTGGCAAAATTGCCCATGCTGTAGACGATCAGGCGGTCCTTATACATTTCCATACCACGCATGACATGTGGGCCGTGGCCGAGGACGAGGTCGGCGCCCTCGTCGATGACAGCGTGCGTGAATGCAGGCAGGTTGCCGCGATTCTCGCCGAGGAATATCTCGCTGCGGTTAGGAACGTTCTGACGGGCGGTACCTTCGGCTCCGCCGTGAAACGAGACGATGATGATGTCCGCCTTTTTCTTAGCTTCGGCTACCAGTTGGCGGGCTCCGTCGAGATTGTTGATGCTTGGCATCCCGTTGTTGTGGCCAAAACCAATGACCGCGACGCGTTTTCCCTTTACTTCGAGATACGCGATCGTGGCCGGCGGATCGAGGCTGCCTGCGTATTTGATGCCTTGTTCGTCGAGAACCTTTTGCGTACTGGTTCGCCCGGCAAGGCCGAAATCACCGGCGTGATTGTTAGCGACGCTCATTACATCAAACCCGGCCTCTTTCAGATATTTTCCATAACGCGTCGGCACTCGAAACGCAAAACATTTCGTCGAACCGGGACGGCATTTGGCAGAAACGCCGCTGTCGATCATCGGGCCTTCGAGATTGCCAAAAGCGATATCGGCGGCGGATAAGATCGGCGTTGCTTCTTTTAGCAGATCGGCTCCGTCATTTGGCGGCATGCGGGTGTCGTTCGGGAAAGGTGACCCCATCATGATGTCGCCCACTGCGGCGACAGTGATCGGCTCCTTATTTGTTGCCGGCGTTGGCATTGGCTTGGCAGCAGGCGTGGATGGCTGTTTACCCGCTTCCTCACTGCTGACGGTTTTCGGCTGGCACCCGAGCATCAGAAACAGGGAGAGAACAGCAGCAGTCGAAACCGCAAAAAAGTTCAGATATTTCAGAAAGAACTGGTTCATAAGAAACTAATTTATCCGGCCGCCAAGCTTTCATTTGCCTCGATCGACAGCGAACTGTTTACGAGTTTCGCCTGCTCGAGATTATGGATGGCATACGAACCGGTAGCGGGCGAGGCCGACGCGTCGCGACCAATGTATTTGAGCGTTACGTTAGCCGGGAGGATCTCTCGAAGCCGAGGCTCGACGAAACTCCACGCTCCCATATTCTGCGGCTCTTCCTGAGTGAATACGATCTCGGAGACGTTATCGTATGTCGCAAAGATCTCTTTCAGTTTCGCTCCCGGGAACGGATAGAACTGCTCCAGCCGAACAACGGCGATTGCATCAACGCCCGAGGCTTCGCGAGCTGTTTGGAGATCGTAGAAGACCTTACCACTGCAGATCACGACGCGTTTGACCTTGGCGTTGTCGGTTATCGAGGCGTCGCCAATGACCGGTTGAAAGCCGCCGGTTTCGAGTTCCGTGATCATCGAGCTTGCGGCCGGCAGGCGAAGTAAGCTCTTCGGCGTCATAACGATCAGCGGCCGGACGATCTCCTGTTTTGCCTGTCGCCTGAGAAGGTGAAAATACTGAGCCGGGGTTGTCGGATAGCAAACCTGCATATTATTTTCAGCACATAGCTGAAGATATCGCTCAAGCCTGGCCGATGAGTGTTCCGGTCCCTGACCTTCGTAGCCGTGTGGAAGCAACATGATCAGTCGGCATCTTTGCTGCCATTTGTCTTCAGACGACGAAATATACTGGTCGATGACGATCTGTGCACCGTTCGAAAAATCACCGAACTGGGCTTCCCACGCCACGATCTGATCGGGCGAGATTACCGAATAACCGTACTCGAAACCAAGCACCGCGTATTCCGACAGAGAACTGTCAAAGATGTAGGAGCGGGCATTCGAATTCGATTCGTTACGTAATTCATTCAGCGGCGCCCAGCGATCGCCGGTCAATGTGTCGTACATCGACGCGTGCCGATGCGAGAACGTGCCGCGTCCGGAATCCTGACCGCTCAAACGAACCGGAACTCCGTCGAGCACGAGCGATCCGATCGCCATTGCCTCCGCGAAACCCCAATCCATCGCTACTTCGCCTGTGCCCATCTTTGCACGCCGGGCGAGTTGGCCGACCATTTTTGGATTGATGTGAAAGTTTTCGGGCACGAGCGAGATCTTTTCAGCGATCTGTTTTAACGTCGCAGCTGACGCTCCGGTCTCGAGAACGTTCGAACCGTCGTTTTCCGCCGCCGCCGGGCTTAACACTGCTCGGGCCGGTTTTTTGATCGCGATATCCTTCGCACGGGCTAGAATTCCCTCGTACTTTTCGACGACCTTGTCGGTCATCGCCGTCAGGTCTTCTTCGGTGATAACGCCTTCGCGGATGAGTTGCTGCGCGTAGAGATGTCGCGTTCCCGGATGTGCCTTAACACGAGCGTACATTACTGGTTGCGTGTAGCTCGGTTCGTCGCCCTCGTTATGCCCGAGCCGGCGAAATCCGACCAGATCGAGCACGACATCCTTGTTAAATTCGCGTCTATAATCCAGAGCGATCTGGATCACCCGATATGCTGCGTCCGGATCGTCGCCGTTGATGTGAAAGACCGGCGTCTGCGTGATGTGTGCCGCGTCGGTCGAATAGATCGAACTTCGTCCGAGGCCCGGCGAAGTCGTAAAACCGATCTGATTATTGATAACGAGATGGATCGTACCACCCGTTCTGTAACCCGGTAGGGCAGCTAACTGCAGCGTTTCCATAACAACGCCTTGCCCTGCGAAGGCCGCATCACCATGCAAAAGCAGGGGCAGAACCAGGTCGTAGGTCTCCTGACGAGTTTTTCCCTGACCATCGCGAAGCTCGTCCTGCCGAGCTCTCGCCATACCTTCAACAACCGGGTTGACGGTTTCGAGGTGGCTCGGATTACACGAAAGGTGGATCGTTAATTCCTTGGCGGCCTTCGTCTGGCGTTTTCCGATCGCTCCCTGGTGATATTTAACGTCGCCTTCGTCGGCGGGGAAACTCGGATGCGATGTTCCTTCGAAAACGGTGAATATACGTTCGGCCATCGTGCCGGTTTCCGGGTCGCCGACGATGTTCGAGAGTACGTTCAAACGGCCGCGATGGGCCATTCCCATAAAAATCTCGTCCACTCCGCGGGCCGATGCTCCCTCGACCAGTTGGTCGAGCATCGGAATGACGGTCTCGCAACCTTCGAGCGAGAATCGCTTCTGCCCGAGATATTTTTTATGCAGGAATTGCTCGAATTGTTCCGCCTCGATCAGTTTCTGAAGCAGTTCTTTTTTCGTTTCAACCGGCAGCGGTTGTGTATCTACAAACTGTTCTCGGACCTTATTGCGGATCCAATCTTTCTGTTCTTTGCTTTGTATGTGGCGATACTCGATACCGACCTTGCCGCAGTAAGCTTTACGCAGAATGTCCAGAACGCGCCGGAGCGTAGCCGTCTTCTCGCCGTGGAGGCCGCCCGTGATAAATTCGCGGTCGAGATCCCAGATCGTCAGGCCGAAGTTTTCAAGATCAAGTTCGGTCGCATGATGCGACGTCATCTTCAGCGGATCGATGTCCGCCAACAGATGTCCGCGAATCCGATAAGCGTTGATGAGTTGCAGCACGTTTGCCTGTTTCTCGACCTGTTCGCGGTCGCCGCCGAATAATGTCGGATTGTAATCCTCCGCCCATCGAAGCGGCGGGAAATGAATCTCAAGGTCGGCGAAGATCTGGTCGTAAAAGCCGTGCTGACCTTTAAGCAGCTCGTGGATCTTCGCGAGAAACATTCCGCTTTCGGCGCCTTGGATCACGCGGTGGTCGTAGGTGCTGGTGACGGTCACGACCTTGCTGATCCCGATCTGCGAAAGTGCCGATGCGGTCATCGCCTGGTATTCAGCCGGATATTCGATCGAGCCGGTCGCAATGATCGCACTCTGGCCCGACATCAGTCGGGGATTTGACGCTGCGGTGCCGATCGTTCCGGGGTTGGTGAGGGAAATCGTAGTTCCCTGAAAGTCGGCGATCTCCAGTTTGCCGTCGCGAGCCTTTTTGACCTGTTCGTTATAGGCGGCGAAAAAGTGTGCGAAATCCATCTGATTCGAGCCCTTGATGTTCGGCACAAGCAGGTTTCGCGAACCGTCTTTCTTTTCGATATCGATAGCGATGCCGAGATTGACGTTTTCGTGTTCAAGCCTCGACGGAGCACCGTTTACGAGTCCATAACCGAAATTAAGCTGCGGATAAGCCTTGATCGACTGGACGATCGCCCACGCGATGATGTGCGTAAACGAAACCTTGCCGCGGCCCTGCGAGGCCAGATGTTCGTTGATGATGCGGCGATTTTCTTCGAGAACCTTAACCGGAATATTTCTGAAACTCGTCGCCGTCGGAACGGTCAGGCTCTGTTCCATATTCTCGACGATCTTCTTCGCAACGCCGGTTAGTGCTTTTGGTTCAGTATCGGCGGAGAGCACGACGGGAGCCGGAGCTTTCGCGGCGACAACCACGGTTTCGGTCGCTGGTTTAGGTGCCGCCTCGGCCGGTCTATTCTCGGGAGCGTTGACCGAAGGCGTTCCGCCGCTCAGTAGCTCGTTGAAATAAGACTGCCACGATTCGTCGACCAACTTCGGATCACTTTTATAGCGTCCGAGCAAACCTTCTACGTATGCCGCGTTCGAACCGAAACTTTCCTGTAAAAACTCAGATAAATTAGTATTAATTTCGCTCACGTTGATTATATTAGCCTCTTCCAAGGTTAAATTTTATCGCAAATCGATCTAAATATGTAATTAAGTGCGGGATTTGATCTTGGCGTTTAATTGATTGGTGATCTTGAGGTCGATCTTTATCGGCACGACACGCTTGAAACCGAATCCAAACTTCTTAAATTTGCCGAAAACGAAGACCGTTCCCGTAACTAACCACTCTGTTTTCGACTCTATGAGTTCACGCCGGGCGGCTCTCGCCATAGTCAAAGTGCCAATCGTGACGCGTGCCGGTTTGGGAAGTGAGATCGCCTCGCCTTTTTTGAAAGAGAATTCGTGTTTGTATTCCTCGATGTCGACGGCGAGGCCGTTGATACGAAAATCGTTAAAAGTTAGAAAATCGACTCGGCCGCTCTGTTCGATGGCGGCAATATCAGCTCCAACCTCAAGCGTGATTCCCGACAATCCAATATATGCGATCTCAGGTTCGCCGAGTGTGACCTGGGCATCTTTGTCACCTGTCCCGTCGGGTGATCCGCCCGAGCCGCTGACCGTCACATTTGCCTGATAAACCTTATAACCGCGAATTTTAGACGGCAGAGCCTGGGCGAAGCTCATTTGAGACAAGGCAAACAGCAACACGATCACGATCGAGGCGGTCAATTTCATCGTTATTATTTGGATGAGATGGTGGACGTGAGCGGTTCGCCGGTTTCGGCATTTTCAGACTTTTTTTCGATGTCTTGTTTGATGGCGTCGAGAATTCCGTTGATGAACTGCGTGGCCTCGTAGGTTGAGAATTTCCGGGCGATCTCTAAAGCCTCATTTATCGCGACCGTGTCAGGCGTGTCATGAAATAAAAACTCGAATACTGCCAGCCGCAAGACGTTTCGGTCAACGATCGCCATTCGCTCGATCCGCCAATGCTCAGCCCGCGTGCGGATGAGATCATCGATCTCCTCGACCTTATTGATGGTGCCTTTGACGAGCTTATTGGCAAATTCGCGGGTCTTGTCGTCGTGAGTGGTTTCGCCGAGCTCGTTCCAATAGGCTTCGGTGAGAAAATCGGCCGGTGTTTTAGCCATGTCATGAGCAAAAAGCATCTGCAAAGCGGCCTCGCGTGCCTTATGCCTCGTACCCGTACCTTTTTCTGTATTTTCAAACGACATTCAAGAGACTCTCTTTTCGAACTTCCCGACGTGCTTCAGAACGGACTCTGATCTCGCTCAAAGCGTTAGCTGTTTCGACCGCCGACATTGCGGCCTCATAACCTTTATTATCGGCTTTTTCGCCGCAGCGGGCGATGACCTGCTCAACATTATCAGCTGTAATGACACCGAACATGACCGCTACGCCGGTTTGCATACCTGCTTGCATCAATCCGCGGGCGGTTTCGCCGGCGACGTAATCGAAATGCGGCGTGTCGCCCCGAATCACCACGCCCAAGGCGATCACGGCACTGTATTCACCGCTCTCCGCCGCCTTGAGAGATGCAACCGGCAACTCAAATGCACCGGAAACGTAAAAAATATCTATCGCATCATCATCTGCACCGGCTTCTTGCAATGCCTCGACAGCTCCGGCAGCCAATTTTGACGTAAACTCATCGTTCCAACGGCTGACAACTATTGCAAAGCTCCCGCATTTCGCCGATATCTCGCCTCGATTTAATTCAGTTTTCAAATCTTCTCACCTGCCTGTCGCATCTTTGCCATTAGCAAGTATAGAGAAGACACGGCGGAATTGGAAAGGTAAAACTTACGTTTCAAAAGTGGTGCGACGCTCGGTCATGTCCTCGCTGGCCGCATTAGAATCTAATTTCGCATTTGCCAAGTCTCCAAATAACAAAAATTCAGTAAGTAAGGCGGCTTGTTATAGAGTAAGATCGCGGAGGTAGAATATGCAGTCACGAGCTAAGATCACAAATAAAGGGCAGGTAACGCTACCTCGTTCGTTCAGAATGTATGCTGATCGACTCTACCGAATTTTGACCGTATGAATTGTCATCAAACAGCATCGTAGGAATCCTTTTTTTATTTGTTTGCATTGTTTTATAGTTAGGGTAGGTTTTCACTTTAATGGTAGATAACGCGAACGACATCACGCAGATGCTGGTTGATTGGGGCAAGGGCGATGAAATGGCTCTTGAGCAGTTGATGCCGCTTGTTTATGACGAACTCCGGCGTCTTGCAAAAGGTTACATGCGGCGGCAACCATCGGGGCATACGCTCCAAACTACCGAATTGATCCACGAAACCTATTTAAGACTCGCCAAAAAAGAAGGTCAAGGCTGGCAGAATGGCGCTCATTTTTTCGGCGTGGCAGCTTCGGCGATGAGGCATATTCTGGTTGATTATGCCCGTGCAAAGCACAGTCAAAAACGTGGCGGATGGCAGGAAAGGATCACGCTGACCGACAATGCGGCGGTGTTTGGCGATCCGTCAAAAGAGATCATCGCCCTCGATGATGCTCTGAAAGCTCTCGCCGCCCTCGATGAACGCAAGAGCCGCGTCGTCGAATTAAAATATTTCGGCGGGTTAACCAATGAGGAGGTTGCCGAGGTCTTAAAAATATCAACCGAAACCGTCAAACGCGACTGGCGCTTTGCACGGACATGGCTGTTACGCGAATTGGCCGGCTCGGCCCAATAGTATTTTACAGCTAATTTTCCTATGGATGCCGACAGACTGAAACAGATCGAGGATATCTACCACGCCGCCTGTGATGTCGCCGAGGATGAACGTGATTCGTTTCTCGACCAGCGGTGCGGTAACGACAAAGATCTGCGTCGTGAAGTCGAATCACTCCTAACTTTTGATAAAACTCCGTCTACTTTTATCGACAAACCTCCCGACGCACTGGCTGCTGAGATGTACTCGCGGCAGGAGACAGAGCCTGCTCTTACGGGCCGGCAGATCGGCCATTACAAGATCGAAAAGCTTTTAGGCGAAGGCGGAATGGGTGCCGTTTATCTGGCGCAGGATACAAAGCTCGACCGCAAGGTGGCAGTCAAGATCCTCAACGAGAAATTTGCCGGGAACGATTCGAATCTCCAGCGATTCGTCCGTGAAGCCAAAGCAACTTCGGGGCTGAATCACCCAAATATTCTGGTCATCTACGAGATCGGCGAGAGCGACGGTATGCACTATATTGTCAGCGAATATGTCGAAGGCGTAACACTTCGCGAATTTATCGGCAAAACGGCGATGAGTATGGGTGAGGTGATGGAGATCTCGATCCAGATCGCCAACGCGCTTGCTACTGCCCACACTGCGCACATAGTTCACCGAGATATTAAGCCGGAAAATATTATCGTCAGGCCCGACGGTTTGGTTAAGATATTGGACTTTGGCCTAGCGAAATTGATCGATCTAAAACCACTCGGTCTCGAGAATTCAACCGTTAAACAAAACGAAACTGCCAAGGGAATAATTCTCGGTACGATCAATTATATGTCGCCTGAGCAGTTGAAGGGCGAGTCGGTGGACGAACGGACGGACGTGTGGAGCTTTGGCGTGGTGCTCTATGAAATGCTGACCGGATGCCTGCCGTTTCCGGGCGATTCGATGAGCGATGTGATCGCATCGATACTAAAAACTGACCTGATCCCGCCCGACCAGCTTAACCAAAACATTCCAGCCGAGCTCAACAAAACCATCGTCAAAACCCTAGAAAAAAGTCGTGCCGACCGTCACGAAACTGCGAACAATCTGCTCGTAGATCTTCGGAATACGAATAGGAGTTTGGAGACCCCGGGCGGAACGGGCAGCTTAATTGTGACCCGATTTGCCGACAATAAAACAGGCGACGATGATAAAACTAAGATCACCGAAGCGGCGAAAGTCGACAAAGGTACAGTTTTTAGCTCGTCATATGCGGGCGAAGGGGTCAGTTGGCGTAAATTTCTGGTCTTCGGTGCGATCGCTCTGGCAGCAATTACCGGAATCAGCTTTGGTTTCGGTATATTCGCACCTTCGCTCAGATCCGCCGGCAATCAAATGCCTTCGGCACCGAGGCTTAATCTCACGCAATTGACGACGGCCGGTAACGTAGGCGAAACAGCGATATCGGCCGATGGACGATATGTAGCGTATTCGGTTACTGACCGTTCGAAGAGCAGTATTCGGCTCAGGCAGACCGCTACCACCAGCGATTTCGAGATCGTCCCGCCGACCGACGATTTCTTTGGCGGAATGAGTTTTAGTCCGGACGGCAATTATCTTTATTACCAGTCGGTTATCTATATCTACAAGATCCCGTCGCTCGGCGGGCCGCCGCAAAAGATCAGCACGGATGTCAGTCGCGGCGTCACTGTCTCGCCTGACGGAAATACCATCGGTTTCTTTCGTTTGGATGACAGAGTTTGGTATTTGGTCCTTGCCGATGTAGACGGCTCGAATGAGCGGATGCCGTTTACGCCGCCGAATTCGAGCACGATCTTTGCGACGGAAGGCCCGGCGTGGTCGGCCGACGGGCGCAAACTCATCTGTCCTCTCAACGTCAAAGATGAAACGGGCAAAACGGCGACGCGGCTTTTCTCAGTTAACATTGCCGACGGTTCGAGTGAACTTATCGGTGACAGTGAATGGTTATTTATTAATCACATTGCCTGGATGCCAAACGGGAACGTGGTTGTGAGCGGCTCGATAGAAAGCAGCGTTAAGGCTGACACCGATAACCTTTTATGGCTCATCACTGCGAATTCGCCGCCGCAACGATTAACTAACGATCTGAATATGTACGGCGGCATTGGTGCGACGCTTAACGGCGAAATGCTGATATCATCGCGAGTCATAAATAAATTGAACATTGTGATCGCACCCAATAACGATGCTTCCCGTACGGTCGAGCTCTCGGCTTCGGCTGACCTGAACAGCCTTGTGTGGACATTTGACGAAAAACTGATCTATGCGGAGCTAGACAAAGACATCTGGATGATGAACGCCGACGGCACCAACATAAAACAATTAACATCGGGCCAACGGGCAGGGTATATCGCTCCGATGGTCGCGGACGGGCGCTTTATAGTGTTTACTTCGTTTCTGGTTGACGGCGTTTCGCAGATCTGGCGAATGGGGCTTGACGGGGGAAATCCGACCCAATTGACAAGCGGAGACTCACACGGCCATCCGGAGATCTCGCTGGACGGAAAGTGGGTCGTGTATGGTGAATACAGCGAGGAAAAGGGAAAATCAATTTGGAAGATACCGATCGGAGGCGGAACGCCCGTTCGGTTGACTACGTTTGAAGGCAGCAACCCGGCCGTAAATCCGGTTGATGGCAGGATCGGCTTCATCTTTGAGGACGAGATGAACGGCACGAATAATATCGGTTTTACTTCGCTTGCCGGCACAGAAGCAGTCACAACGCGGCAACTCCGCCCAGATGTGGTTGAATTCGAATGGACGCCGGACGGACGCGGTATCGCCTATCTGGACGAGGATAAAGATATGACAAATGTCTGGTCGGAACCAATTGAAGGAAAGGCCAATCCAAAAATGCTAACCGATTTTCGCATACAGAAGCTCAACGCGTTCGCGTGGTCGCCCGGCGGCAAAAAACTGGCAGTCATTCGCCGCACAACGATCTCAGATGCGGTATTGTTAAGCGAATCAAAATAGATCGAAATGTCACGTCACATCATCGAAACCGAAGAAACCTTGATCATCGAGACGCCCGAGCGGGTGCAACTCGAGTTTGCATTGGCGTCGATCGGTAATCGCTTTCTGGCGGTCGCCGTTGATCACTTCATTCAATATTTCATCATTTTCTTGATCGCGTGGGCCGCAGTCAGCATGTTGGGAACAGGCGGAGCGGGAAGCGTCGGTGGTGCCGAGGCGATATTTTCGGAGATGCCAAAATGGACTGTCGCTCTACTAATTATCGCGATGTTCCTAGCCTTTGCGTCGTACTTTATTATCTTCGAATGGCTTTGGAACGGGCAAACTCCGGGCAAGCGACTGTTAAAATTGCGTGTCATCCGCGAAGACGGCCGGCCGTTGACTCTGTGGGAAGCGATCGCCAGAAACTTGCTGCGGATATGCGACGCGATCCCCGGGTTTGTGCTGCCGGTCTATTCGGTAGGGCTGATCGTAATCTTTCTGAGCGATAAAGATCAGCGGCTCGGCGATATTTTTGCGGGAACGGTCGTCATTCGCGAACGCCTCGATGAGGCACCAACATTTGCCGAGACATTCTCGAATCCGATCAGCGACATCGCATTCAGCCGTGTTCAGCGGCGAATCGAGACCAACGCGAATGTCAGTAATCTGACGGAAAGCGAGGTTGAGGTAGTCGAGAGCTTTCTTCGCCGCCGTTGGGACCTCACCGATCGCCAACGCCTGTGGATGGCCTGGCGCATCGCCCTGCCGCTGATGTACAAACTAAAGCCAAACTACGAAATGGCAGAGTTTACATACGAAGGATTTCTCGAAGAGATACTTCACCGTTTCCACGCACGGCAGAAATTCCTGAACTAAGATCGTCGACCTACAAAGTGTGTGATGGCATTTCGTTTAGCAAAGGATTAGTCTTTTTTCCAATAATAGGGGAACCATTTTCCTGCTTCGAGCGGGTCGGTTTTGCCGCCGAGTAACTCGATAGCGCGAACCATAACCGGGTCTCGTCCGGCCGCGACGTCAGCGGCTGACGGGAGGATAACTTCATTCGGTGTAACCCCAACGTGTTCGATACTCACGGCGTCTTTCATTATAACGTCAGCGTTCGTAACACTTATCGCAAAAGGAACGACATTACCTGCCCCAAGTTCAGCCCTGACCGTCTGCGATTGCATTACCGAACCGGATGAAACATCGCCGATGACAATGCCAAGCTTCTCCAATTGAACAAATCTGGCGAAGATCTCTGATGCGGAACCTGACTCACTGTCGATAAGCACAACTAATTTCCCTCTGTATTGCTTGTTGCCACGCGTCTTTGCCAGCATAGGATCCATTTTCTTTCGTCCCTTGAGCTCAGCAATTTGAGTGTCCTTGTCCACAAAATTTCCGGCGACCGCCTCCAAGCTTTTAACGTAACCGCCGCCGTTTCCGCGGAGGTCCATGATGATCGCCGATCCGTTGTCTACTTTTCCCATCAGAGAATCGGACATGTTGGGATCAAAATCCCAGCCCGGCATTCTCCAAATATTTATCCCGCCAACCTTTATAAAACGGTGCTTATCATTTTCCTCATTGTAGAAATCATCATCTAGCCGGAAATAAGTACTGAAGGTGATTACGCTTGGCCCTTTCTTCATTTCGGATGCGATATCCATTGTTCGAGGTTCTGCGGCACCCGGAGCGAGAACGGTAACGTTCATTCCTTTTCTTTTGCTGATCGTATTGTAGAAGTACTGAACCTTCCACATTTCTTTTCGATTCACCTTAAAATTACCGATCGCCAAAAGTTGGTCGCCCCGTTTCACACCTTTGGCCTCAGCATCACTGCCGGGTTTGACGTCGGTGATAATGCATTTATCACCAATAAATGTCGATCGCCAACCGTAATCGACCTTGAGGCCAGTCGCCGGAGGCAGGAGATAAAGATGAGAATCGTTGAAATCAATAACTGCCTGAGCAATGATCGCCAGGGATTGAGAAGTTGATGTTGCGGAGCTCAGTTTCTCTTCGGCCGCACGGAAACGAGCTTCAATATCAATTCCGCGAAAGCTCGGGTCGTAGTAATTTTTCTTAATCTCACTTTTCACGATACTTAAAATGCTTTTCATTCGACCCTTCTCGATCGAATCGAGATTTTGGCCAAAGGCATCCATGGCGAACACGAGGGCAACGAGAAATGCACATGCAATAAAATGCGAAATCAATTTTTTGTGTGGGTAAAACATCTAATCTCCTGTATTCAATATGTGTAAAGGTTTTTTTACAGTAGGCTAGATTTCGCGATCGGCTGTCAAGCTGGTTTAACGTCTTTTTAGTGAATTGCTACCGATTCGAGGATGTGATAATTTTCTCCATTACCATCTGCTTCGGGTCTTCAAAATGGCAAACAAATCAATACTTATAACAGGCGGAGCGGGATTCATTGGATCGCATTTGGTTGACCGTCTGCTCAGTGAAGAATCGTGGACGGTGACGGTTGTGGACGATCTGAACGATTTTTATTCACCGGAGATCAAGCGGGTAAATATTTCCGAGCACCGGTCGAATGGTAACTTTAAGTTTGTCGAGGGAGATATCCGCGATGTTCCGGCACTGACGAAAGTTTTCGCCGACGGTAGTTTTGATGTGATCGTGCATCTCGCGGCCCGTGCCGGCGTCAGGCCGTCTCTGTCCGAGCCGCGGCTTTATTTTGAAACGAACGTCACGGGCACGCTCAACCTGCTCGAACTTGCACGTGAATTTAACATTAAACAGTTTGTAAACGCGTCTTCGTCGAGCGTTTACGGCATTAATGGCAAGGTTCCGTTTTCCGAGGACGACCGCATCCACCAACCGATATCGCCCTACGCGGCCACCAAGGCTGCGGGCGAATTGCTCTGTCACACATACTCGCATTTGCACGGAATTAGAACCATTTGCCTCCGGTTTTTCACTGTCTACGGAGCTCGTCAGCGGCCCGATCTCGCGATCCACAAATTTACTAAGCTCATCTCCGAAGGCAAGCCGATACCGATGTTCGGCGACGGGACGACACGACGCGATTACACTTACGTCGACGACATAATTCAAGGCGTGCGTGCCGCGATCGACTACGAAGGGTCTATCCACGAGGTGATCAACCTCGGCGAATCGCAAACTATCGAATTAAAAGAACTTATCGCACTCATCGAGCAAAGCCTCGAGAAAAAAGCAATCATCAACAAGCAACCGATGCAGCCCGGCGACGTTCCGATAACTTTCGCGGATATCTCGAAAGCCCGCCAATTGCTGAACTACAACCCAACAACCAAGATCGCTGCGGGCATCCCGAAATTTGTTGAATGGTTTCAGAATAGAATTTCAGCTCCAGCGGAAAACTCGTTTCATGACAGGTAATAGTCGATGATCCGCGACGGTTTCGTGGAAGAAGGTTTCGTGTTCGACCTCGACGCGGGCCATGTCGAGGAGGTCTTCGACGCAGTCGTGCATGCCGAGTTCCGTTGCGAACTTAGCTGCTTCCTCATATTCGACCGAATTTTGACTTTCAAGCCGTCCCGCGAAGTACATCGGCATGAACCAGCCCGATAAAAAACAGGTCGCCCCAAGCGTGCGGCCTATCGTCCAGAAAATAGTCTCACGCGAACCCTTCGGCTCGGCCCCGAGTTTTGTTAGCCACTCGCCGACTCGCCGCCGGTGATCCCACTCCTCTTCCTCAATTTCCTTGATACGTGTTTTCTCGGGCGAATCTCGCAACGATCGCCAATGTCCGCGGTACGCATAAGCGGCGGCGACCTCGCCGGAAAAAGCGTTTTGGAGAATTTTGATCAGGCGAGAGCGGGCTGATTTCATCGAGGCTTCGGGCGAGCTTTCCTTACTTTCACTCATACAATTGGTAATCTCCCACCTTATTTCAAACAGGTCAAATTTCTTCTTGACATTTCTCTTAATTAGAATCATTCTAAACGTAATTCAACTCACGTCCACGTAATCAAAGGAGAAAAATATGGAAAATACCGAAGTACAAGATCAGGGTGACGCCTTGGAAATAAACAGTTCGAGCCGCTGTCCGTTCACCGGCGGGGCGATCAATTTCACGACCAGCACCAACCGGTCCAACCGCGACTGGTGGCCGAACGCTCTCGATCTGAAGATCCTTCGCCAAAATTCGTCGCTCGCCGATCCGATGGACGATGGCTTTGATTACGCGGAAGAATTCAAATCGCTCGATCTCAATGCCGTGATCGCAGACCTGACTGCTCTGATGACCGATTCGCAAGAATGGTGGCCGGCCGACTATGGTCATTACGGACCGTTTTTTATCCGAATGTCGTGGCATGCCGCGGGAACTTACCGCATCGGCGACGGACGTGGCGGAGCGGGGAGTGGCGAACAGCGATTCGCCCCGACGAATAGCTGGCCGGACAACGGTAATCTCGACAAAGCCCGCCGTCTGCTGTGGCCGATCAAGCAAAAATACGGCCGCAAGCTTTCGTGGGCCGACCTTTTCGTGCTGACGGGAAACGTTGCTCTCGACTCCATGGGTTTTAAAACCTTTGGCTTTGGTGGTGGCCGTGCCGATGTTTGGCAGCCGCAGGAGGATATTTATTGGGGCTCTGAGGGTGAATGGCTCGGAAATGCCCGATACAGCGGCGATCGTGACCTCGAAAATCCACTAGCGGCCGTCCAGATGGGCCTCATTTACGTCAATCCCGAAGGGCCGGATGGTAACCCTGACCCGCTCGAATCGGCCCGCGACATTCGCGAAACCTTTGCCCGCATGGCAATGAACGACGAGGAAACCGTCGCGCTCACGGCCGGCGGTCATACCTTCGGTAAAGCTCACGGAGCCGGAGATCCGCACTTGGTCGGTGTCGAACCTGAAGGCGGCTCGATGGAACTACAAGGGCTCGGCTGGGTCAATACCCACGGCACCGGCGTCGGAGTTCACGCCACGACCAGCGGAATCGAAGGTGCGTGGACGGCAACGCCGATAACGTGGGACGACAGCTATTTTGAGACGCTGTTCGGCAACGAATGGGAACTCACTAAAAGCCCGGCCGGTGCCCAACAATGGAGTCCTGTCGGCGCCGAACCCAACGTGCCCGATGCTCATGATCCGAATCAAAAACATCTGCCGATGATGACCACCGCGGACATGGCGATGCGAATGGATCCGGAATATGAAAAGATCTCGCGGCGATTTATGGAAAATCCGGCGGAGTTCGCCGACGCATTCGCTCGTGCCTGGTTCAAGCTAACGCACCGCGATATGGGTCCGAAAGTCCGTTATTTGGGGCCGCTCGTACCCGCCGAAGATCTCATCTGGCAAGATCCGGTTCCGGCGGGCACTGGTCTCGACGCGGCCGATGTTGCCGCTCTTAAGTCGACGATACTTGCCTCCGGACTGTCTGTCTCGCAGCTCGTTTCGACGGCGTGGGCTTCAGCCTCGTCATTTCGCGGGTCCGACAATCGCGGCGGAGCGAACGGAGCGAGAATTCGCCTCGAGCCGCAGAAGAATTGGGAGGTTAACAACCCTTCGCAACTCGCGAGTGTGCTGTCGGTCTACGAACGGATCCAAGCTGAATTCAACGCTGCCGGCAGAACTGTTTCGCTCGCTGACCTTATCGTCCTTAGTGGATGTGCTGCGGTTGAGAAGGCCGCAAAGGATGCGGGATATGACATCGCGGTGCCGTTTACTTCGGGCAGAGGCGACGCTTCGCAGGAGCAGACCGAGGTGCATTCGTTCCGTTACCTCGAACCGCAGGCGGATGGATTCCGCAATTACAAACGTGGCCACCACAAAACTCCTGCCGAGGAAATGCTGATCGACAAGGCAAATTTGCTGACGCTGACTGCTCCGGAGATGACGGTGCTCATCGGCGGCCTGCGAGTTCTCGGCGCGAACTTCGACGGCTCGAAGAACGGCGTTTTCACCAACCGAACCGGCGTTTTGACTAACGATTTCTTCACCAATTTACTCGATATGAGTACAAAGTGGACGCCGACGTCGGACGAAGCAAACTGGTTCGAGGGCCGCGACCGTAAGACCGGCGAACCAAAATGGACGGGCAGCCGAGTCGATCTCGTCTTCGGCTCGAATTCAGAACTGCGTTCTCTCGCCGAGGTCTATGCTTGTTCAGATTCGCAGGAGAAATTCGTGAGAGATTTCGTCGCTGCCTGGGACAAGGTGATGAATCTCGACCGCTTCGACGTGGCTTGAACGGTTTTTAGTTCAAACAAAAAAGGTGGCCCGAAATTCGGACCACCTTTTTTGCAATCAAATGTTTGTAAGCTTAAACGCGTAACGAACCGCGGAACGCTCGGGCGGCGTAGTAGGATTCGGCTCCGTTGTGATAGGTGAACACACGTCCGAAACGCCTATCTCCGAAGATCGCTCCGCCGAGACTTCTGATGTCAGGCGGCGTTTTCAGCCAACTGGATGTTTTAAGATCAAACTCGCCGAGTTGCTGCAGTTTCCAATAACCTTCTTCGGTCAAAAGCTCGATGCCCATCTCCGCCGCCATACCGACCGCGCTATGTTTCGGCTTATTTTCTTTACGTCCGTCGAGAGCTTCACGGTCGTAACAGAGGCTCCGGCGGGCCTTCGGGCTTTCAGCCGAGCAATCATAAAAAATATATTCGCCCGTCTCACTATCAAACCCAACAACATCCGGCTCACCGCACGTTCGCTCCATCTCACTGAGCGACCAAAGCTTTTCGTCGTTGGCTACCAGCTTTGCCTCCACCTTGGCCCACTCGAGGTCTTCGTGCCGGACGATGTTTTTCTCAAATCGTGATCTTAAATTGTCGAGCAGATCTCCGTGTTCATTTATCATATATTTATCCATTGCCGATCATACAACATTGGAAACACTCAGGATCTCTGCAGTCAGGCGGTCGAGATTTTGTTCGTTGGCGGCGACTACGATCTTTTCGATCCGTCTCGCGACCTCTGGGTCGTCGAACTTCTGCGACCAGGAGACATGTGTTCCCGAAGGTGTCGGGGAAAGTTCCACAGTCAGGCGATAAAGCGGTTGCGAGATGTGCCGGATAACGATCTTCCCAAACTTGCCGCCGCTTGCGGACGGAGTCTCTATCGCCTCGAAAATACTTTCATTCTGCGGACTTCCGCCGTTCGGCGAGTGCATCGTGTTGGACCAACGCCCACCCGGTTCGAACTCGAAAGTGCCGAATGTATTGGTAAATCCGTTCGGTCCCCACCAGCGGGCAAGCCTTTCGCCGTCGGCAAAGGCGCCGAAAACAACCTCGACCGAGGCCTCGATCATGCGTGATGTATTGAACGTAGTCATAATAATCGAAGGAACTTTAACCCACTCCAGGCTGACTGCTCTCCCGCAGAGTGTTTTGTTGTTTTCACTACAACGGTTATTAA
>JAYSZT010000183.1:0-19002 GCA_043737915.1 Acidobacteriota bacterium | reverse complement strand
ATTCACTGCTTCTTCGCCCTTAGCGAATTTGGTGGCGGCGAAATCATAAACGGCGTCCGCCTTCTCCTTTACTACCTGAATTACATCGGCAGACTGAGCCTTCAGATCCTTGGCTTTCTCGAGCGTCGCATCATATCCCTTGCGGGTCACATCAGCGATCTCACCGCGGAGTTCAGTACCCGCTTTAGGTGCAAATAACAGAGCCACGGCTGCTCCGATACCAGTTCCGATCAGCAAATAGGTGAGGCCGCTCATAATGCTGACGTTTCCCTCTCTCGAAGTATCTGCAGAAATTTCGTTGTTTCTCATAATATTTATTTCTCCTGTCCTGTATTAATTCTAAAACCTGCCTACAAAATCCTTGTTCTAGCATAGAACGCCAAACTCGGAATATAACTCAATAATAGAAAACCTAGCCGCACGGGTCTGTGCGCTAGGTTACAGATCATATACGTTGCTCGCCGCTTGGTCAGGCGTCGTGGCTTTTTAGATAGTTATCGATGATGCGGTCATATTGTTCTTTGACCACCGAATAGCATTCACAGACGGCACCTTCGAGGCCTTTGCGATCGAGAAGAGTGATCTTTCCCCGGACATATTTAATTAATCCCGCGTCCCGAAGAGAAGATGCAGCGAGCGATACGCTTTCGCGGCGAACTCCGAGAACGTTCGAAATTTGGTCGTGGGTCAGTAAGAAAGTATTCGACTGTTGGTGATCGTCGTTGATAAGAAGATAACGCGATAGCCGCTCTTCGACACTGTGGAGTTGGTTGCAGATCGCTGATTGAGAGATCTGGGCAATAAGCATCTGTGTATAAGCCATACAGACGTCCTGAAAGTCGCCGCAATGGGAAAATTCTTCTTTGACCGCCTTGGCCGACATCCGATATGCCTGCCCCGCAATCTGGACGACGGCCCGTTTTGCCATTTGAGCTTCGGCCATAAACGTGGCCACACCGAGCAAGGCCTGACGCCCGGCAATGCCAACCTCGACGGAAACACCTTCGTTCGACTCGTATAACAGGCAGACGAGTGCGGTCGTCGGGAAGTAAACATATCGACGTATTTCTTCGGATTCCCAAAGGACATCGCCGGCTTCGAGTTCGACGAGTTCGAGTGACGGGAGAATGCTCTGGAATTCGCTTTCCGGTAAGGCCGAGAGCAGTAGATTTTGTTGAGCGTCGTGTTGGGTTTTAGTAGTGGGCATCGTAGCGTACCAGTCCGTAAAATAGTTCAAAACGAAATGAAGATTATCGAAATATTTTTTTTAGTGGTACCTAATATCTTACACACATTCTTTTTTTCGGCAAGCAATATCGCTGTACGTTGTAATCATTAGATGGAGCATCAAAACCACCCGACTAACAGAAGAAAGGCCGCCATCACTGGCGACCTTTGAAATAATATAAATCAACTAAATTGTTAAACGCTTCGCCCGCGGACGAGTTGAAGTATCAGGACAACGACCGCAACGACCAGCAGAATGTGTACTAATCCGCCGATAGCTGCTCCTCCGAATCCAAATCCAAGTGCCCACAGAACCAACAGAACTAAAATGATTGTCCAAAGCATAATTTTCTCCTAAATAATTGATCGCAAATACGAAATAAAATTAACAAAACAAAAAACCTAACTCTATTAATCTAAACGACAAACGAATCGGCGTCTGTATGCTTGCGCACTTAGGGAATATTTTGTCTTGTGTGCGCTAAGATACAGACGCCTAGATCTAGCTCAGTTAATTTCGTTATTAACGATATCGGTCGTTTCGCAAAAAATGTCCGGTGTCAGGATCAAGGGGTTGAGGCGGTTTCGGCCGCTTCTAAAAAAAGGCAGGTGATGCTGCCTTTTCAAGGGTAGTTGTAGTGGGTTCTACAACTACCCTTGATTTTTGCGCCTTGGGCGATTGGAAATAACCAAGTTGGGTCGGTAGAATTAGAAACGATGGTATCAGGCGAACAGTTTAGAACGGCGATGAGCCATTTTGCGAGTGGTGTTACGGTCATTACAACGGCGGACGCCGCCGGCCGGCCGCACGGCTTAACGGTAAGCGCCTTTTGTTCGCTTTCCGCTACGCCTCCGCTTGTCCTTGCCTGCATTCACAAGGAAACGGCCAGTCATTATGCGTTTCTCGAACGCCAGGCGTTCGTCGTCCATATTCTTGGTGCTGATCAGCGACACATTTCGCAACGATTCGCGGAGCCCGCCGAAGATAAATTTCTCGATGCGGAGGTGCGAGAGTCCGCCGACGGATTACCGATGCTCGATGGAGCACTCGTCCGCCTCGAGTGCAAAGTTGTGGATACGCATGGTGGTGGCGACCACACTATAATCGTCGGTTCGGTCGAGAATATAGACATCCGTACCGGACAGCCGCTCATCTATTATCATCACGACTACCGCATGATAGACGTTTAACGATATGAACTTACGAGCCTTCTGCCTTCCTTTTTTCCTTTTACTGTTCTCCGTTGCTGCTCTCTCTCAATCGCCTTCGAAAATAATAGGCCAGGCAAACAAAGCTCTGGGCGGCGAGAAAGCCTTGAGAGCGGTAACGTCGTGGCAACAGACCGGAACGATCACTCGTGTTTCGGATGGAGCAAAGGGAAAATATAACTCGACTGCCACCGGCGTCTCTCTTTTTGGGACGATGTATGACCTGAACGGTTTTGAGTTCGCATCTGCTTATAATGGCAAGTCCGCCTGGGTGCGTGACTCGAAAAATGGTCTTAGGACGGCGACGGGCGACGCCGGAAAGTGGTTTCAAGCCGAGGCATCCTACCGCAATTCCCGATGGCTCAATTACAAGAAAGACAAATCGAAACTCACCTCGGGTGGGAAGATAACGGTCGACGGAAAGCCTTTGAATGTCGTGATCCTAACGACATCGAAAGGCGTGCAGATCAAAATGCTCTTCGATTCGGTCACCGGTCTGCTGATGCGGGAAGAGTTTCCGCAGGGGAATTCGTTGAAAACATTTGATTATCGTGAATATCGGCTAGTTAACGGCGTACAGACGGCTTTTGCGGTCAAAGCGGTCATCGACAGTGAAGAATTCCAGATAAAGCTTGACGATGTCAGGTATAACGAAACAGTTTCGCGTGCGAATTTTGATTTTCCGAAGATATCAGACGAACCATTGCCTGATATCAACTCGCTTCTTAATGAGATCCGCGTCAATGCGGACAAGGTCGACGAAATTCTCGAAAATTATAGTTATACCGAACTGCGGATCGATCGAAACCTGAATAAGGACGGATCGTTCGTGGAGAAGAGCTCTGAGAAGCGTTCGTTGACGTTTTACAAGGGTTACCGAATAAGTCGACTGATCGAGAAGAACGGCAAACCACTTTCCGCGTCGGATCAGGCGAGCGAGGACAAAGATGCAGAGAAACAGGTCCAGGACATCGAGAAACGCGTTGCCGCCAAGGAAAAGCGTCAGATAGCGCAACGCGATACCGGTAGCGGAACCGGCGGCCGCCCGACGGGCGAGGGCCAGCGGATAACGATCTCTGATGCCCTAAAAGGTTCGTTGCTGACCAATCCGCGACGCGAACGTTTTAAGGGGCGCACCGTCATCGTATTCGACTACGAGCCGAATCCGGCGTTCAAGCCACAGACTCGAAATGAGAAGCTTTTTGCTCTCTGCACCGGAGCCGTTTGGGTCGATGCATTAAGCAACCAGGTCGTCAGGCTCGAGGCCGAACTAACGCAGAGTGCGGGGAACTTCCTCGCAAAGGCGAAACGCGGAGCGTCATTCAGCATCGACAACGAACTCGTCAACAACGAGATATGGTTACCTTCGCAGGCAGACGTAAATCTTCAGATCAAGATCCTTTTCGCCGGGATCAACATCAACAATCTCATCAAATACGGCGACTACCGACGATTTGAGACCGATATCAAAGACGTGACCGTCGGCGACGAAAAAAAGCCCTAGTTCGCGAATTTCCAAAAACAAATCGACCTCAAGCTCATCAGGCTTGAGGTCGATTTTTGTAATTCAACTCCGTTTCCAATTCTTGTCGGTCTTATAACTTTTTGGCAATAAGCTCAAATAGAGCATTCTTAAAGAACATGTTTTTGAGCAGGGAATCGGGACTCGAGATCTTTGCGGAGCGTTGTGATGAACGCGTCTCGCCGATCGTCGAACGCCGGGTGACTATATCGAGCGGCTGACCGGCAAACGCCGATGCGATGCGTTCCTCGGTTAAATGAATAGTGTGGTCGGCAAATGCTGAAAGTTCTAATTTGATGCCGACGGCGTTCCATGCCCCGTGCAGATGCGACGCGAAATTATATATCGGATGGTGGATGTTGACCGTAAAATAGAGCAGGCCGCCGGGCTTCAAAACGCGAATGAGTTCAGCCACGATCACTAGTGGCCGTTCGGCGTGGTCGATAACGTTATCGCTTAAGACTACATCAAACGCCGCGTCCGCAAACGGCAATTCTTCCCCGATCGCCGCCACCGTTTTCGCATTCGACTGAAGTGTCCCAAAAAGCCGCTTATAATCCACCGCGAGCGGATCGATTCCGACGCCGAAAGACGCACCAAACCCGAAAACCAGCCCATGTGCTCCGCTCCCGACTTCCAAAATACTGTCCGATGTGTCAAATGGCTTTACTGTGTCAAGCAGTTTGCGTATCTGCTGGGCGCGGACGAAGTTTTCGCGCACCATTCCGGATTCGTGTCCGGCCAAGGACGCGGCTTTATGTTCCTGATATTCGAGCTGCCTCGCGAGTGCCCGGGAACCTCGTTCGCGAACCTTTTCGTCCAACCAACCCGTCTTCTGTTCATGACGCAGTAGCATATTATGACGAAAGCCTCGCTTTGACGGCCTCGCTGACCATTCGTCCGTCGGCGGCTTTTCCGGCGAGTTTGACCATCGCGGCTTTCATAACGGTGCCCATATCTTTGGCGGACGCTGCACCGGTCTCGCCAACCGCTGCATCGACCGCGGCGTTGATCTCGTCGGCACTCGCTGCCTGTGGCAAATAGACGTTGATCACAGTTATCTCGGCTGCCTCTTTTGCGGCAAGTTCGGGCCGGTTCGCTTTTTCATATTGCTCGATCGAATCACGACGTTGTTTGACGAGAGACTGCAGTGCCTTCAACACCTCATCGTCGGTCAGGTCGCTACCTTTTTCGATCTTGCGGTTCATTAGATTGGCCTTGACCATACGCAAAACCGAAACCTTATCAGCTTCCTTCGCCTTCATTGCGGTTGTCATGTCTGTGACTATTGTGTCTAGTAAACTCATGCTGTTTTTGATCACCTGTTACTTGGCTAGAATGATACGTACATATTAAGACAAGGTCATTTGGTTATGCTAATCTGTCAGTTCCTTTATGAAAATACGTTGGCGATACGGCATTATTGCAGGTTTATTTTTGGCAGTCTTTTCGTTGTATCCGCAACTAAAAATGGTGTATTTGCGAGGCGACGATTGGAATGGCAACTATGCCTACAATGACGTCGACGAAGTCGCGTATGCGTCGTATGTTCGGGCTCTGATCGACGGGCGACCGCGGAAAAACGATCCGTACTCCGGTCGGGACGATTCGCTAAATAGACCTCAAGAAGAGTCTTTATTTTCGATTCAATTTGCGGCTCCATACACGGTGGCATTGCCGGCCCGATTACTCAATATTCCAGCAACGTGGGCGATGATCATAGCGGGAGCATTGGCAGCATTTTTTACGGCATTGGCAGTTTTCTGGCTGCTGGCAATGATTACAGGAGATTCGCTTTTCGCGATGGCTGGAAGCATTGCCGTACTCGCCGGAGGTGCGTTGTTTGCCGGTGAAGGTGCGTTTGGCGAGATAACCGGCTTGGGCTTTTCGTATCCGTATTTTCCCGGATTTCGAAGATATATCCCGGCGATGGCGTTCCCGGCGTTCTTTTTGCTGGTTGGAATAGTTTGGAAGATCGTGTCAGCAAGGAAACTAGTATCGGTTGACTCTGCAGCGTCAGACGGCCTGAACACGAATGTTGATGCTCTGCGTAAACCACCCGCTACCGCAGGTGGTTCTGACTGGATACTCGTCGCCCTGGCTTCCGTTGCGTTCGCTTACTGCGTTTTTTCGTACTTTTATGTATGGACGACGGCTCTCGCGTGGGTTGGGTGTGTCGGGCTGGTTTTGGTGGCGGTTCGGCCGGAGGCGGTTTGGAGAGATGTCAAATTTCTCGCCGGACTCGGTGCGGCGTTTGTTCTGTGTCTGATCCCTTATGCTTATTTGCTTTCGAAGCGTTCGCATACGATGGACGATGTGCAACTCTTAGTTCGAACTCACGCTCCGGATCTGTTTCGCGTTCCCGAGTTGATCGGCTATGTAGTGCTGGCAGTAATAGCGGCGGCAGTCGTTATGAAAGTGCTCGTTCTCAAGAATCGAAGCGTACTTTTTGCCATTTCGCTTGCGTTGGTACCTCTGGTGGTCTTTAATCAACAAATAATCACGGGCCAATCGCTCCAGCCGATCCACTATCAGGTATTCATCGGAAATTACGTTGCGGGGCTTTCGCTGGTCGTAACACTCGGTCTTTTGTGGTTAAAATTCGAGAATAGGGAAGGTCTGGCGGGTCGTTCGGCAATGGTCGTGTTCGCGTTGATCGCGGCGGCATGGGGATTCGTCGAGTGCCATTACACGGTGCGCGTGCTAGACGAGGTGAACGTTATTCGCGACGAAGCCGTGCCCGTTGCTCGCCGGCTCGACGAGATCGGAAAGAAAGAACCGAATCCAAACTCCGCGGTCGTGATGCATTTTGGGATCGCCGAAGGAGATGATTTCCCGACGTTGGCACCACAATCGGTCCTTTGGGCACGACACCAGCACGTTTTTGCGGGCGAGACGTGGCAAGAGAATAAAGAACGTTACTATCAATTTCTCTATTATCAAGGCATAACGGAGCGTCAGTTAGCGTCCGGCATCAAGAGTGGAAACGACTTTGTGTCAGTGATCGCCCTTTTTGGATGGGGGCGGCATACAGACCGGCTGAATTCGGAATATAAACCGCTAACCTTTGGTGAGATCGACGACGAGATGCGTAAGTTTGCGGAATACACGAAGGCCTTTGACCCGCTGAAGGTTAAAAATCCGCCCCTAAATTACGCAATAACGCTAACGGATTCGCCGCCGGATTTCAGTAATATCGATAAATGGTATGAGCGCGACCAGGGCGAAACGTTTGGAAAATACGTAGTGTATCGCCTAAAGCCGAGATAACAATAAAAAAGACCGCTCAAATGAGCGGTCGATATCAGTAATACTATAAAAATATAAAAGCTAATCTTAGGCGGCTAATAGATCGTTAGATGTTTCTGCAAACACCCGCCGGCCATTTAGAGCGTCGTCGATGATCTCACGTACGGCCGAAGCATCCGGATTTACATCCATACGGACACAAGCCCTGAGATGTCTGATAATTCCTTCCGTCGCGATTTCTAAGGTGTCAGCTGACAATTTAGAAAACCGGCGTGCTTGAATGTGGTCAATTTGCAAAACTCTGTCTTGCAATGTCATTGGTCTAGCTGCTGCCACGTTTTAATCTCCTTATCCGTAAAATAGTTCGCTTTTGAACTCGAACCTTGTATCATTCCTGCGGAATGAATGAAACACATAATCGAATACGTATTTCAGGATCAATAAGTTGAAAGTATCAACTCGAAAGTTGCTACGCTTAATACTCCCGAGCCCTCTATTTCCAACTTGTAATAAAATGGTAACAGACAAATGACTTCAATGTCACGACTTTTTTTTCCAAATCACAATTTTTTTTTATAATTTAGCCTAAAGTCGAAAAAACCGGCATATGCAAGATATGCCGGTCTTCACAAAAATCTCTACTACATCCGGTATTTAGCCGACTGCGTCTTTCATCGCTTTACCGATGCTGAATTTAACCGTTGTCTTCGCTGGGATCTTGATCACCGCGCCCGTCGCAGGGTTGCGTCCGTCACGTGCTTTACGATCTGTTTTCTTCAATTTGCCGAATCCCGGCAAGGTAAATTCACCATTCTTTTTGACCTCATCGGTGGCAAGGGTCGCCAGAGCGTCAAAGAGAGATTTAACATCCGTTTTCTTGAGTCCGGTGCTTTCAGCCAAATTGCTGACGATTTCAGTTTGTGTCAAACGAGCCATATTTTATCTAACCTCCAAGTGATTTGTGAAAATAAATGATTTTTCCTATGAGCCGCTACGTCTAAAAACATTTCGGCAAAGTGGAGCGGAAATCCACTAATATGCGTTTTTTGAATGGTCGGGGCGGCAGGATTCGAACTTGCGGCCTCTCGCTCCCAAAGCGAGCGCACTACCAGGCTGTGCTACGCCCCGTTATTTCAATTGATAAACGATTCCAAGAACCGAATAATAAGGCTCTAACGTGACAAGGTCAAGTCAAACATCCATAAAATGTTGTAAATACGGCAATATTTTGGCAAATGCACGTCCGCGATGCCCGATTTCACGTTTTATTGTTTCCCGAAGCTCGCCGAAAGTCTCTTCGTAGCCGCTCGGGACAAAGATCGGATCGTAGCCAAAACCGCCATCGCCGCGCGGTTCACGAGCGATCGTTCCAGTACAAACGCCCTCTTCGCTGTGAATAAGTGTGCCGTTCTTGTCCGAGATCGCAATCGAGCAGACGAAACGAGCCTGACGATCGCCGGTTCCGGATTGTTCGATCTCGGTGAGAAGTAATTTCATTTTCTCTGCGAATGACGTGTCGCCGCCATATCTCGCTGACAACACTCCCGGCCGGCCATTCAAGGCATTAACCTCGAGTCCCGCGTCGTCGGCTATCGTCGCCACACCCGTTTGGAGGGCGTAGCCGCACGCTTTCAAAGACGCATTGCCCGCAAAGCTCAAAGCGGTTTCGTCAACGTCAACGACCGAGGGGAAGTCGTCAAGGCGTTTGAGATCGATGCGTGGATTATCCAACATTTGGCGAAGTTCGGCGAATTTCCCGCTATTAGTCGTGGCGATCAATAATTCTTTAACGCTGTTCAACATTTTGATTGCTAAAATGACACAAAAAACGGTATAACTAAACGAGCGTTTCCCCCGCTCTTTCTTTTTAGCTTACCATTACTCCAATGAAGGAGATCGCGATCTTGGAACCTGTTGCTGTAAAAAATACATTTAGCGTTTCGGCCTTGCCTGATCGGCATATTCAGGTGCCGACCGATTTCGTGCGTGAGGTTGATGCTGACTCTGTATTGTTTCAATTAGGGGCGTGGGTTGCGGGTCTCGAGAGTTACCTGTCGGTCGGAGGACGATCGTTTCTTGGTCGTGGGGTGCAGTCCGCTGACCAAAACTACATAAAAGAATTGCAGATAGCGAGGGCAGCCCTTCAGCGGTGCTCGCATATGTGTTTCACGCTGATAGATACTTGTGGAAGGGGCGGTTCGGCCGGAAGAATAGGCGTTGGCGAAATTAAGGCGTTTTCGACGTTGATCCGAGAGCCGATATTACTTGCCGATGGCCTGATCCGATCGGAACACGTTGGCTCGGGCGAATGGCGTTCGTGGAGCAACGTTATTCTTGAGAGGTTAAGCTCGGATCCGACTTTTGCCAAGCTCGTTGCAAACGCTGAGGCTGACGGTGGGAATTTTCTTCCCGAGAAACTAAAGCGTCTGGTCAGCGATGCTCCGGTCTCATCGTTCGCAAGAAAGGAATTGGATGTGATCCTGCCGAGATTCGGACGGATCTTACGCACGCTCGACATTGTCGGCGAAATGCTCGAACGCGACGAACCACTAAAGCCCGCACTACTCATTTTTTCGAAGGTTACAGAACAAACTCAGGACCTGGTAAGCTTTCTCAACCAGCGTGTTGGTCGTGCGGCAGACGAGACGGACGAGTTTCTCGGTGTACTCGATGGAGCGTCTTACACGGCGTCGATCGAATTGAAGAAGGTAGTACAGCAGGAACTGTCAGGACTGACCGCGATGCGTCCGGCGACGTCGATCTACGCGAGAAATGAGACCGCATACGCACTGCTGACCGAGAGTTTTCAGCAGATACTTGCACAGTTTGCCCGGCAGGTTGATCCTGAGGTCGACATTTTTGATCTGTTTCCGAATTTTCGAAACAAGCTCGACCAGTCCATCATGCTGCGAAACGAACTGTACAGTGTATCTCAGCTCGTTCGCCTCACTGAGGCAACGCCTGAAGGGCCTAATATTGAAAAATTGAACGCGGCGTTGACGAAATTTATGGAGAAATCGGTTCGATTTCTCTTTTACAAAGATGTCGAGACAGTCGAGCGGTTCGTGGAGGAGATCCTTATTACCAAGCAAAAAACCGATCTCGTCCCCATCGTCCATCGATTTGGAGCATATCTCGAGACGCTCTTTGCGCAAGTGAATATGCGGGCCGTTTTAGAAAAGTATCCATTCGATCCAACCAAGATCTGACATAAAATAAAATTCTACTGCGAACGAAGAGTAATTAATGGTTTGCGGAACAGAACGTCGAAACTCGCGGCAACTCCCACGGACATCACTAGAAGCATTGTCACGAAAACACCGAGAACCGCAGCGATCGGGTCGAACTCCCATTTAATGTCCATCACATACCGGCTGACAGCGAATGACATCGCCACGGCGAATGAAGTTCCGATCAAACCCGCCAGCAACCCGACCAATCCGTATTCGAAGATCAGGATAGCTGCTAGCGTTCCCCGTTTTGCTCCGAGGGTTTTTAAGATCGCATTTTCGTATATTCGCTGAGACTTCGTCAGGGCGATCGAGCCGATCAGGATAAGAATTCCGCTCAACATCACGAATCCGCCGACGAATGATATCGCGATCACAAAATTCTGAATAAGCCGCTGGATCGCCGCCAGAATGTCATCGACATCAAAAACCTGAATGTTGGGGAATTTTTCGAGTAAGTCGCGTTGTAATCGCTGACGCTCGGTCGCAGGCGTGTGTTTAAGAACGGTTGCGGCGAAGCTTTGCGGTGCTTTCTCGAGTGTTCCGGGGCGAAAAACAAATACAAATGCGGTTCGGGTATTTCGCAGGTCGAGCTCTCGAATGTTCGCGACACGAGCCGTTATCTTCCGACCCGAAATATCAAATGTGATCGAGTCTCCCGCCGCGACACCGAGCCGCTGCGCCATTTCTTGTTCGACGGAAACCTCGGGGATATCTGTCGCCTCACCGGTCCACCAATTCCCGGATACTACGGATTCATTCTCATCAAGTTTTGGCCTGTAGGTAACCGCAAATTCGCGACCGATCTGTCCCTGCTGCTGCCGAACCTCGCGGTTTTGGAAGTCGAACGGCTCGCCGTTCACAAACGCGATCCGTGCCCGAACCGTTGGGATCGCCTCCGGCCGCTCACCGATCCGCTCGCCGATCATGGCGGAAAGTTCGTCGATCTGGCTTTTCTGAATATCGATGAAAAATAGGCTCGGCAATTTCTGATTACGAGAAAAGTCGAATTCGCGAACCATGTTGGTCTGCATCGATTGCACGGCCAGCACGACAAAGGCTCCGAGGCCAACCGCGAGCAAGATAATACGAGTTTGATTGCCCGGTCGATAAAGTGAATTGACCGCCTGCCGCATTGAAAACGAGCCGAGATCTCGGCTTTTTCGAAGCAACCAGGTTAAAACGGTCGCCGAAAGATATAGGATCAGAGAAGTAATTCCAAGCCCGATCAGGAATAATGCTCCGACTTTCAGCGAACCTGCCTGCCAGACGGCTAATCCAAGTAATCCTGCGAGCGAAAGAAAGCCGAACAGCCATTTTGTCCGGTCGAGTTTGGTTAGGCTCGAATTGTTCTCATCACGGAGAAGTAGTTTTGGTTTGATCGTCCTGATCTGTAACAAAGGTAAAGCACTGAACAATAGTGAGATCAAAACCCCAAGCATTAATCCTTGAATAGCGGTTGAAAACCCGACGCCGTAGGTCATTTTCTCGGGAAGGGCATCAGCGAACCGCCATCTGACAAACCAGAGTGCGGTCTGTGCCAGAACGACCCCGAAGAGGCTGCCAACTAACCCGAGCGACAAGATCTGCAGCAAATAGACGGTAATTATTCGGTTACCGCTCGCACCAAGGCATTTTAGGATCGCGACGGTCTTCCTTTTTTGTTCGACGAACGCCCGGGCGACATTCCAGACGCCGACACCACCGAGAACTAGGATCAAAAGGCCGGTCAGCGCGAGGTAATTTTCAGTTCTAGTAAATTGATCGCTGAGGTTTTCCTGTTGCTCGCGGTACGACCCAACTGTTACGGTCGAACCTTTCAAAGTTTCCCTGAGCTGTGTAACGAGGGCCGTCGGATTATCGGTCGTGCGGTACAGGATGCGCCTGCGGACGCGGCCGTTATTGCGGGTTATTCCCGCTGAGTCAAACGCCTTCTTCTCGACGAAAACGCGCGACCCGAGCCTAAAACCGCTTGAGCCGCCCGGTTCTTCATCGATTGTTCCGCGTATCTCGAACTCACCCTCGCCGATCCGGATCTTGTCACCGACTTTTACTTTTAGATCCTCCAAAAGGATCTTTGCGATAACGGCTCCATTGTTTTCGAGCAGAGCAAAATCAAATGGCTTGCCGTCAGAGAGTGTGAATGTTCCGACCAGTGGAAACGGCGGTTCGATGCCTTTTAGTTCGATGAATTTCAGCGATAAATTCGCCGGATCTGACGGGCGGGCCATTACGGCGGCGGTGATCGTCTCGTTGCGGCCATCAACGACCTGAGACGATTTGACCACGTTCTCGATTTTCTCAATATCGACGGGCGAAAAATCGTTGGTCGAGCTAACCTCGAGATCCGCAGTCAGCAACGCTCGGGCATCAGTTCCGACCGCTCGCGTCAGATTCTGGATCAGAGAACGCAGAGCAACGACCGACCCAACACCGAGAGCGATGCACAAAAAGAAGAACAATAGCCGCTGCCAAGATGACCGAAACTCGCGCCGAGTTAGATTGAAAATGAACCGCATAGATATTTACCACAGAGACACCGAATCACAGAGAAGAGAGTGAGATCAGCAAAAAATTAGACTTGTCTGCTCTGTGCCTCCGTGTCTCCGTGGTTTAGTTCATCACTCAGAACGCGGCCGTCGCGGAGGATCACTTGCCGCTGCGCCTTTTGGGCGAGAGCGTTGTCGTGGGTGACGAGGACGAGCGTGACGTTGTTTTTGCGGTGGAGGTCGGTCATCAGTTCGAAGATGTGCTCGCCGTTTTTCGTGTCGAGATTGCCGGTCGGTTCGTCGGCGAGCAGGATCTTTGGCGAATTCGCGAATGCCCGGGCGATGGCGACGCGTTGTTGTTCGCCGCCGGAGAGTTCCGCCGGATAGTGGTGGCCTCGATTCGATAGATCGACGTTGCGGATCAGCATTTCGGCGCGGTCTCGGGCGTTCGAGAGGCCGAGTATTTCCATTGGAATCAGAATATTCTCGAATGCGGTAAGGCTTGGGATCAAGTGAAACGACTGAAAGACGAAGCCGATCTTCTTGCTTCGGATCTCTGCCAAACTATCCTCTTTTAGGGCGGTGATCTCGTCGTCGTCGATAAAAACCTCGCCGCCGGAGGGTGCGTCAAGCCCTGCGATAAGACCGAGCAATGTTGATTTGCCGCTGCCGGACGCACCGGTGACGGCCACGAATTGGCCATCCGGTATAGTCAGCGAAACGTCGTCCAGGATGGTCAGATCTTCGATTCCCGAGCGGACGGTCTTTGTGATTTTTCTTAATTCGATCATAGATGAATGTTAACAGTTTTGGAGCGTCGATTAGAGTGAGACAAAATCTAACTTGCGCAAGTCGGCAAAACAGGCTCAAATATTAGTGCATCTTAAAATGCTTTTTCAGCGTATGAAAAGCAGCAAATCAATGCGTTATATTATTCGAATAACATCACTTATAAGTTTCAGCTTTCTATTTCTGTTAGCGACCGGATGTGTTGGTCCGGGTCGCTCCGCAGTCAATAGCGGAGCGATGAACAAGCCGCTTACAACGCCGCCGATCGACTCAAACCGTCCGAAGATAGTTGCTTTCGGCGACAGTTTGACCGCGGGTTTTGGATTGCTTGAAAAGGAATCTTATCCGTACCTGCTTCAGGAAAAATTAAAGGCCGACGGACTCGATTATGAGATCGTGAATGCCGGAGTATCAGGCGATACTACGCTCGGCGGCGTCGAGCGGATCGATTGGGTCCTTGAGATGGACAACGTCAAGATCCTCATACTTGAACTCGGAGCGAACGACCTTTTGCGAGGCGTGCCGGTCGCCCGGGTAAAGGCCAATCTCGATACGATCATCAAAAAAGCGAAGGCGAAGAACGTTCAAGTGCTGCTGTGCGGAATGCTCGCCCCGCCGACGATGGGATCAGATTATCAACGTGATTTCACGCAAGTATTTCCCGATCTCGCAACCGAATATAAGCTGGAATTCTTGCCATTTTTGCTTGAGAACGTTGCCTTAAAAAAAGAACTCAACCAAGCCGACGGCATCCATCCGAATGCCGAAGGCGAAAAGATCATGACCGAAAACGTTTACAAAGCTTTGAAGCCGATGATCCAACGTCGGTTGTGATCGATGTTATAAAAACTGGGTAATAATATTACCGATCAAGGAGGGAAACATGATTTCCAAACTACTTTTGGCTGTACTTTTTTTTGCAGCCGCTTCTTACAATAACGCTCAAGTTCCGCTGGCGACAGATCCGGCAAGCGAGGGTTCCTTTCGCTCGCAAAACGAAGTAATAGCCAAGGCCGGAAGCTTTCCAAAAAAGGTCGTCGTCGCTGAATCGAAATCTGCTCCAAGGCAAACCCTGCCCGATCCATACGTATTTCCGGATGCGAAGAAACGGGCGAAAAATTATTTTAATTCGATCGCGGGACCGGTCGCATTGATCCAGTATGCCGCGACGCCCGCACTGCTTACTGCACGTAATTCGCCATCAGAATGGGGCGGCAAGTGGGATGGATATGGGAAACGCATCGGAAACGTGGTGGGCAAAAATTTGATCCGTCAGACGACGACGTACGCTCTCGACGAGGCTTTTAAGATAGATAGCAAGTTTTACCTCAGCAAGGACCGCAGCGTTTCTGCCCGGCTACGAAACTCAGTGTATTCGGCCCTGACGGCTCGTAACAGAAGTGGAAAACGCGTGGTCGGAATCTCTCGCATCGCCGGCAGTTTGTTGTCCGAGGTCGTCTCTTCCGAAGTCTGGTATCCGCCGCGATTCGACTATGTTCACGGATTAAAAGGCGGTGCGATCATGCTCGGTGTCAACGCGGGCTTCAATTTGTTTCGGGAATTTATCTATAAAAAGTAACTTTATGAACGTCACTCAACTTGAATGTGCGCTTTGCGGGTTGAGCCACGAGGCTCGAACGTTGCAAAACCTTTGCATTACGTGTGGAAAGCCTCTGCTCGTCCGTTACGACCTGTTCGAAGCGGCGAAAACGCTGACGGTAGAATCGTTAAAAACTCGCGAGTCTTCGCTGTGGCGATACAGAGAAGTGCTGCCGGTCGACGCATCTGAAAATGTCGTCAGTCTCGGCGAAGGTTGGACGCCTCTGTTCAAGACCGACAAACTCGCCGCGAGATTGCCGATCAAACTCGATCTCTACATCAAAGACGAAGGTCAGAACCCAACGCAGAGCTTCAAGGCCCGAGGAATGACGGCCGCGATCTCGATGGCGAAGGAACTCGGCGTCAAAAAGCTTGCCGTGCCGTCCGCCGGGAATGCCGCCGGGGCACTCGCCGCTTACGCCGCGATGGCCGGCATGGAAGCATTTATCTTCATGCCCGCCGACACGCCGCGGGCAAACATCATCGAATGCCAACAAACCGGTGCGAACGTGACGCTGGTTGATGGTCTGATCACCGATTGCGGCAAGATCGTCGCGGAGCGAAAGGAAGCTGAAGGCTGGTTCGACGTTTCAACGCTTAAAGAACCGTATCGGGTCGAAGGTAAAAAGACGATGGGCTATGAACTCTTCGAGCAGTTCTCCGCACTCGTCACCCGTCACCTGTCACCCGTTACTCTTCCTGATGTCATCGTGTATCCGACGGGCGGCGGGACCGGGCTGATCGGAATGTGGAAGGCGTTCGACGAGATGGAGCAGATGGGCTGGATCGGCTCGGAGCGTCCCCGAATGGTCACAGTTCAATCAGATACGTGTGCGCCGATCGTGCGGGCATTTCATGCCGGGGAACGCTTTGCGGACGAGTTTGAAAATGCCTCGACCGTTGCGTCCGGGCTACGTGTGCCGAAGGCGATCGGTGATTTTTTGATCCTCGACGCTATTCGTGCGTCGGGCGGGACGGCGGTTTCGGTAACCGATGCCGAGTTGGTCGCGGCGGTCGGCGAGATCGGGCTGGCGACCGGGATTTTCACGGCTCCCGAAGGTGCCGCCTGTCTTCCCGCACTCCGTAAACTGATCGATCAGGATCTCGTCAAAGAAGGCGAAAGTGTTGTTATTTTTAACACTGGAGCGGGCGTTAAGTATCTCGAATGTTTTAGTTGAATCCTTTCTCCGAGCGGCGGCGAAATAAGAATTTCGTTGTTGTAAATTGGTTAGAACTTAGAGGAGAGAGTAATGGAACTTGAGGGAAAGACTTGTTTGGTGTTTGGTGCCGGCCGCGGGATCGGGCGTAAGGTCGCGGAGTTGTTTGCGGAAAGCGGTGCGAATGTCGCGATCAGTTCGCGGACCGAGACGGAACTGCACGAGCTTGAATATCAACTAAATTCGCAGGGCAATTCGAACGTGCTCTCGATCGCCGGCGATGCCGCGAACGAGGCGGATGTTAAGTCGATCGTCGAGAAAACCGTCGAACGCTTTGGAGCGATCGATTATCTGGTTCACGCAGCGGGCGTGGGCGTTTTAAAACCTTTTGCGGAGCTCACGGGCGATGACCTTGACCTGTTGCTAAATGCTAATGTTCGCTCGGCATTCAATGTTTTTCAGGCAGTTTTGCCGAAAATGGCGGAGGCGAAGTTTGGCCGAGTCGTCGCGTTTCCGGGCATCTTAGGAAAGGCACCGATGATGCAGGCAACTGGATATTGTGCGGCGAAATACGCTCTGACCGGCATGGTCAAATGTCTGGCACAGGAATACAAACGATTTGGTATCCGGTTCACATTGATGCATTTGGGCGGCGTGGACTCTTCTTTCTGGGACAACGTGACGATGCGGGTCGACCGGACGAAGATGTTAAGCGTCGACGCGGCGGCGGATGCGGCATTTTTCGCCGTAACTCAACCCGGCGAAGGCGTCATGGCAGAGGTCGTTCTGATGCCTGAGTCGCACCAGTTGGTTTAAGCCGAAATTGGCTTACCCTTCGTGTTTTTGCTAAGATTCGTCCTTGAACTTCGGTTCCAAGGACGATTTTTTTTTAGTGAACAACCTCGTATTTTCAAATATGCTTCACCGCCCGGCCCGCACCGCGGTGAGCATCGTCGGAATCGGCATCGGGATCTTGCTGATCGTTTTCACGGTCGGTCTGGCGAATGGCAGTCTGCGTGAGCGTGCCCAGCGTGAGGCCAATGTCGGTGCGGAGATCATGTTCCGTGCGTCCGGCAGCGTCGGTTTGAGCGGTTCGGAATCGTTCCGCTTACCGGTGACGTTAGTCAGAGAGATCGAGGCAGTCGAAGGCGTTCAAACAGCGATCGCGATCGGGCAGAACTCGGTTTCGGTAAAGGACGCAACCACCGGCACACGCCTCGTGGACGGGATCGATTACAAAAATTACGCTGCGATGGCTGGTCTCCAGATCGTGAAGGGACGCGAGATGGGTACGTCCGGCAACGAGATCATCTGCGATGCCGCGTGGATGCAGCAAAATAAACTTAGCATTGGCGATTCGATACCTCTTTATGAACAGTCGTTCACGCTTGTCGGCGTCTACGAACCTAGTGCAGGAGCACGGATCAAGATCCCGCTCGCGACGATGCAGGCACAACTCGGCGCGGAGGGAAAAGCGTCGGCGATCCTCGTAAAAGTTAAGGACGGTTTGACGCCGGATTCGGTTGCGGCAAATATACAGGCGAAATTTCCCGACAATCAGATCATCCTGACAAAGGAGCTTGAGGAGCTTTATACGCAAGGATTTCCGGCTCTCAACGTATTTCTCAATGTAGTGATCGGAGTCGCCGGAGCGATAAGTGCGTTAATTATTTTGCTCACGATGTACACAACGGTCACCGAACGTACGCGGCAGATCGGTGTCCTGAAGTCGCTCGGAATGTCTAACCTCAATATTGCGTGGACGATCGTCCAGGAAGCCGTCCTCATCAGTTTCGGCGGGATATTGTTCGGGCTGATCGCAACCTACATCCTTGCCTTCGCACTCAATAAATGGAGCACTCTGATCGTGCAGATCGATCCCAAAGTCGTTATCAGTATCCTCATCGTCGGCCTCATCAGCGGCGTCATCGGTGCCCTCTACCCCGGACTCAAGGCCGCCCGACTAGATGCGGTCGAGGCTTTGAATTACGATTAATTATGGCATCTTGATCTGGCGGCGGAGCGAAAAACTTTTAGATCAGGGTTACCAATTTTTTGAGCCCTTCGATCACATCGGCACCGAGATGGATCCGCAAGGCTCGGCGGCCGCGGTCGAGGAGGACTTGGAAATCGCCCCGTGACTGGGCGGATTTAACGACGCCAAACGTGTATTTCTGGCCCGGGACCTGGATGTCAAAAGCGTCGTCCGACGTGATCTGCAAGAAAACGCCATTGTTCGCACCGCCTTTGTAGGCTTGTCCGGTGGAGTGCAAAAACCTCGGACCAAAACCGAGACAGGTAGCAGCGTGAGTTCGTTCAAGGATCTGCTCACGGATCGACTGAAGGAGTTTTTCCGTCTCCGGATTCATCTCAATATACCCAAGGACTGCGAAATAATCGCCCTCGACGACCTGATCGAAATGCGCGTCTAAGATGCCCTTCAGAGTTTTCTCGCCGTTTGACGTTACCTTTTGTGCGTATTCGTCGCTTGTGAAAAGGGAGCCGCCGTCGCCTTCGAAAAAAGGCGTTTC
>JAYSZT010000182.1:0-3999 GCA_043737915.1 Acidobacteriota bacterium | reverse complement strand
CGAATAGCGACTTGCTCCATTCCGGCTCGGTCGTTTCGCGCCAAACGATCTCGTAGCCGGCGAGATCGACGTCGGTATTCGCGTCCCATTTGAGGTCTGTGTCGTTGGTTAATTTCGCAGTGACAATACCGACGCCTTTCGGTTTGCCGGGAGCGGAGGCGAGACTGGCGAGGGCGACCAGATTGACGCGGCCGACGTTTGCGGTGTATTCGAAATCGACAAATTCTGCCGTGTCGCCGTAAAAAATGTTATTTTCCGTCCGGATATTCTGGTGCTGATGTGTGTAATCCTCGTCTGACTCGGTAAAACGAACGCCGGCGAAACCGCGTTCGACAAACGGAATGTGGTCACCGCCGCGGAGATATCGGTCGCGACGATAGATCATCCAAACGCTAAAATTTTTGAGATACCGATCGGACTGTTCTTTAATAAATCGTGCAAGCTGTCGCGATGCCGAGTCGTTCTCACCACCGACGCTGCGGCGGGTGTTTCCCTCTTGTTCGGTCTCGCTCGACGGTACGCCTTCGCTGAAAACGCGGACCTTTTTTCGGTTCGCCGAGTTTTTGTACGACGTGACGCCGCCGACGATGTCGTTGGTGAACATCGCCTCAATGTTCATCTGAGACTTTTTCGCTCGCTCAGCGAAATTTGTCGCACCAAGCAAGCCTTGCTCTTCGCCCGGAACGGCCATAAAGATGATTGTCGCGTCAAATTTACGTTTCGACATCACGCGAGCGAGTTCGATCGAAACGGCCGTCCCCGAGGCATCGTCATTCGCCCCCGGAGCGTCGCATTTCGCATCGGTCGGCGAGGTGCACATCGAATCATAGTGACCCGACACAACGTAATATCGCTTTGAGTCGGTCGTGCCATTAAGGATCGCAAAAACATTTGTCAGGGTCGTCGGCTCCGGGATCCGGTTGGCTTTTGGCTGTACAAATGCCTCCTTTTGCACGTCAAGACAGCCTCCGCACTCCTGACTGATCTTTACGAACTCGCCGAATATCCAGTCGCGTGCGGCGCCGATACCGCGTGTCGGATTATCTTGCTCTGACAACGTATTGCGTGTGCCGAATGAAACCAACTTCCGGATCGTCGCCTCAATGTTTTTAGAGGAAACCTCTTTCACCATTTTTGAGATCTCCGGATTCGGCTTTTGTTTTTGTGCGGCGATCTGAATCGCGGCGACACAAAGGCAGAGACAGACTATAGTAAGTATTCGGAATTTCATATTTCAAATTTGAGATCGGAAAAAGAAGATTTAATTAAAGGTTAACACGGATGGACACAGATAAATCAATCGATCTGTGTCCATCCGCGTTAATTTGGTGGTAATTTTCTACCGATTCAAAATATCAAACGCTTGTAATCTTTCGCCGTTCGCGGAATAGAGCAAACCGCTTGTTTCGTCGGTCACGAATTGCGGATCGGGATCGGAAACGAGTGCAAATCTAGCGTCATGACCAGTTTGGACGTTGACGCCGATCAAGCCTTTTTTGTCGAAAGGTTTTGGCAGATCGGTGAAGAAGTACATGTGATTGGAACGCAGTTCGGACAAGCGTTGGCGGCGGAGCAAATAATCGGAGAATTTCTCGATCTGACGCAAGGGATCGATCCGGTCAAAAATGCTTTCGCGGACATTTGTGCTTGACGGCGTGACACGATCGATCGCCCGGCCGATAACCTTCCCGCGAAGATCGGTCGCATTCGGTATCGAGATCTGCATTCCCGGGAAACGGCTTGCGAGACTCGGCACGCGGCCGATCGAACCGTACGCGTAGATGCGTTTTGTAACGTAATTTTGCCCGGCGTTGCTCGCGAGCGTTGTCAGATCGAACGAGCCGAAACGAGATTTTAGCCCCGACCAGCGAAACGAATTGGCGGCCGCCACCAGATTCAATCCGCCGCGAGCTAAACCGATCGCCGAGGTCGCCAGTCCGCCGTAACGGAAATAGATAGCTGCGGCCCGCAGGGCGATCCCAGCGACGATCTTAAAAACACCTCGAGCCGGAGCTTTGTGACGCACTCGCCACACCGCCGCCCTCGAACCATTTTCGAACGCTGCGATCTCATCTTGTCCGCCGATAACGGCTTGACCGCGTTCGTTTACGAGGACGAATTGTGCCTTTACGATCTTGTGTTCCCGTTTCGAAATGGTCTTCCCGCTTTTGCTGTCGATTGCGATCAGATCGTCTTTATCAGCGATCATGATCGTGTTTACATCCGCAAAAACAAAATTGGTCAGGCCTTTATCGGCGCCTTTGTAGCGCCAGATCGTTTTGCCGGTTTTAGTATCGATCGCGGAAACGCCGAACGGGCCTTTATTTACAGCATCGCCATCTTTAAGGCGGGTGAATTGCCCACCCGTGCGAACGAACAGAACATTTCCGACCTGTGCCATTTCCGCACAGATGCCGAGATCATCCGCCTTCCAATCGACCTCGCCGGTGCGGCGATTCACGGCGCGGATCTTCCCGCGGCCCGATACATATACGTGGGTATCATCAAAGATCGGATCGGCCTCGGTCAGGGCAAGTCCATCTTCATTGATCTTAAATTTTTCACGTTCCTTTTCTTTACCGGTCCGTGCATCGTACGAGGTCGCACCTTCGTAAAAAAGAAAAAGGCGACCGTCGATCAGCAGCGGCGCTCGATAATTATCAAGCGTAAAGTCGATCTCGCCCAGATTTTCGCCAAACCGGGCAGGCATCATCTCGATCTCACCGGCGAAATCGCGCTTCCATAACTCTTCGCCCGTCGAAAGTTGCAGCACGTGCAGAACCGGTTTGCGTTTGAGATTATCACCGGCATTGCCGCGAGCATCCTTGACCATAACGATCGCGATCAGATCTGCCGCCGGGTCGACTGCCAGTTGCATAACGTCCCCCTTGACCGTATCGCTTTGCCATACAGTCGAACCTGAAAGCAGATCGACCGCCTCGATGCGAGATTTGCTGCCCAGATCGCGCGAAAACAGGATCAGATCCGTATCCGGCACCGGCGTCACAGCTGTTTCGTTTATTTTCCCGGTCTCACGCCTCCAGATCCGCTCGCCGGTTTGACCGTCGAGAGCGTACAAGCTTTTCTCCGTCCCGGCCAAAACAATGCCGAAATCGGTGGTTTGATAAAAGCGAATCTTCGAATCGACGCCGGTTTGCCAGACGGATTGACTGGAAGCGGTTGCCGCTAAAAGGCACAACATGTACAAAAGAAGAACATAGACTTTCATACACTTGATTTTAACCTTTAAGAGATGAATTAGGAAGATTTACTGGACGCGGTAAGCTTTCGATTTCCACATCACAACGACGGTGCCGCCGAGATTTTCGGCGATGCGTTTGATGCTACCATCGAGGTTTTTGTATTCTCGTGAGCCACGAGCGACGATGATCGTCGCCTGACCGTTGTAGGCATTGTCGTACCAGACGCCGTTTCGGTTGTCGAACGTTTTCCCGCCGATACGCTGCGTCGTGTTTTTATCGAAGACCTGCGTGTTTGTCTGCTGTTGAATGTTGCCCGACGCTCTGGATGGACCCGAATTGCGTTTGGCTGCCGCTTTTGGCGAAACGTCGCGGGACGTCATATTGTCCTCCACCACGTTTCGACCGTTGAGTGCTAGTTCGTTGTCCTTAGTTTTTGACGGTTCTGATGTCGACTTTGCCGGAGCCGGAGCCATCGCGGGAGGCGGAGGCGGTGGTGTCGAGCTCGACGAACTATCGGCGGACGTCGAATCGGTCGAAGTGACTCCGGCAATCTCGGACTCAGCCAGAGCCTTCCTTTCCTCTTTTTCGTCGGGCCTTTGCATCGGATTCGCCGGCTGATTCAAGACCGGGCTTACCATTACGGAGTTTGAATTAGCGATAACATTTGCAGCGGTCGATGCCGCATTAACGGTCGAAACCGAAACATTTGCTGAATTTGCCGCATTCGCCGGCGAAGTATCAGCTGCCGCTCCGGTAGAGTAAGGGGCACTCGCGGCCGGAGCTTTCTCCATTGCTA
>JAYSZT010000181.1:0-19094 GCA_043737915.1 Acidobacteriota bacterium | reverse complement strand
AGTCGATATTGTAAAGAAATGTAAAAAACTGCAAGCAATTAGACTAAGCTATCTGACGACTCGCGGGGCGGCGAGCAGTGATGATCAATCCGATGCCGAATGCGAAGAGGGAAAAAAGAGCGGCGACCCACAAATACGGGAGCGAAAGCAGGGTTGTCCAAACAAGAACACCGGTGAGGGTTGCGAGTGTTTCCGAGCGGTTATTATCAGGAAAGTAGCGTTTTTGAATCCATTTTCCGACACTTACCTGCAAAACAACGCGGCCGAACACAAATCCAAAGATCAGCAGCAGAAAGCCCATCGCTCCGACCGTCGCACTGAGAAACGTCGGAAGCGACAAGGCTCCGCCGACGATACAAATTGCGACAACGAGGAATGCCGCCGCACCGAAGCCACAGACTTTGAGAGATGACAGATGAATTCGGGCGACCGCCCGACTGACCGCACCCGGAGCGACCGTCGTCAGGACGAGTGAAAGAATGAACCACAAAAGTGCGACCACGACCCGCTGGGCAACGAAGCTCCACGACAGGCTAGGCGAAAATATCTGAGACGGATTTTGCGCAAGGTCTCGTATCTCGTCCTCGAGAACGCCGAACATTACCGTCTCCTTCCCGGGTTCTCGAAGCGGTTCGGCGGATTTTGGCTTGTAGGCACCACCGAAAACGATCACGTCGCCGCCGATGTAGCCGGTCTCTTCCTGAATGACGTTGCCGCCGATCGTTGCGACATCGCCTTCGACCCGGCCCTCGACGATCACGTCGCCGCCGATCGCCAGCACGCCTTTCGCATTTTTTCGCACGATCACCGATTTACCAAAAACGTAAACCTCCTGCTCCGGTGCGTCCTGCACGGTTACGGTGGTCTGATCGTCGGAAACCGATATCTCCGGATTTGCAGCGACCGCACTGCATAGCACGGCCACGAAAAAAAGAGAGAATATTAATTTAGTAACGGCGTTTCCGGCGAAGGCTCGATGAAATTTTATCGCTGGTGAGTTTCGCACTTTGGAAGATCGATAATGCTAGTTTCGGCGAAGGCGGCCTAAAATTCTCGTAAATACAAGGGATCCGAAGGCGAAGAGTGTCAGCGATACAAGCAATACAGTTTGAAACGGAGCGGCGAATGTTCGCACAACGACCACCACACCGATAAAGAAAGAATAGATTAGCCGTCCAAAAAACCCGATCACCGACAATGCTTGTTGAGCCACGGCTTTGAGCCCTGAAACCAGAGTTCCAGCCTCGGTTCCGAGGGCGAAAAGGACGAACAGCGACAATGCCGCAACAATAAACACGGCGTTGAACCGCTCTCGCGATCCGCGAAGCCCGACCACGTGACTTTCAGCACTCGCGACTATCTGTTTCGTGAAGTTTTTCGGCAGATCGATCTCGTCCTCGTTCCGAAGACTGCTGTTGAGCGCCAGGAGAAATTGCTTTTGTTGATTCAGATCTTCATTGCAGATCAGGCAACCGGCAAAATGAAGCTCCAGTTCTAATTCGCGCACCGGTTCGAGTTCGCCGTCAATATATGCGGCGATCTCAAACGTTGGACAAGCGTCACAACCGATGTCGAAATTTAGCTCCTTCATTTCCTAAATACCCGTGAAACCACGGCCGATAAACAGCTCACGCATCATTTCGCGTGCCCTGAACAAACGATTTTTCACCGTCCCGAGCGGCAACGAAGTGATCTCAGCGATCTCGTCGTAGCTCAGATCCTTTGAGTGCCGCAGAATGATCAGATCGCGATATGCCGCGGGCAAACATTTCACTACCTCATCGATCTCATTTCGCCACTCACCGCGTTCGTGCTCCTGCTCCGGCGATGGAGTGCGGCTCTCGATCTGTAATTGAAATGTCCCGTCAGAATTCTCGACCTCGATGCTTTGCGTCTGCATCGAATTTCGCCGCATGTGATCGATCGCCGCGTTGTGGGCGATGCGGTACAGCCACGTCGAGAATTTATACTCGTCGTTGTATTTGGTGAGCGAATTGTAAACTTTTATGAAAACTTCCTGAGTGACGTCGAGCGAGGATTCGTAATTGCCGAGCATCCGAAAAACGTAGCCGGTGATCGGCCGTTGATAACGGCGAACGATCTCCTCGAACCCGTCGCTGCGGCCCGCGAGAGCACCAACGATAAGTTCGCTGTCCGTCAGGCTCCTGATCGAATTAATGGAAATTGCTTGCGCCGTCATACTCTGAGATTACTACGGTATTCTCTAAAATATTGTTTCAAACTGCAAATGTGGTCGATTAACTGAGAGAGGCCAGGCCCGCCGGAGCGGCAACTTCGTCGAAGCGAAAGCTGTTGTCAGGCAAATAAAGGCCGATGTCGTCCGGGTTCAGGATCCGAGTGACGTTGCCGAGAGACTCGGCGGCGATCTCCTTAATTTTTGCCGGCACCAGATCGCGGCCGATGACGAGTATTCGTTCGAGAATACTGCCGCCGTCGCCGCCAAATCGATCACTGTAAAACATTAATAGGCGGTAGATCTCATCGTCGATCTCATTTTGTTCGCAGGTAACGGATCGCACGACCGACGGCTCATTGGCACGCACGAGTAACGCCGTAAATCCATCACTCTGACCGCTGATCAGCATCGAATCGAATGGCGATTTCTGGTCGAGCAGCCAATTCGCCTCGCTCACGGCTCGCGGCAGCATCAGGCCTGCCTTCCAACCGAATCGCTCAAATATATTCTCGTATTCATCGATCACCGACAACTTGACAGCGGTCGCAAAATATCTCGCCTTGCCGTCGCGATCGGGTGCGATCACTTGTTTCGAAATTCGCAGTTCTGCCGCCGGGCAACCGAAGCTCTGTTCAGCCTTCCAATCGAGGATCTCCTCGGCCTCTTTCTTCGCGGCCGGTTCGGCCTCGAGCGTGATGATCGCCGTTCGTGCCGTATTGCTCGGCAACGCGACGGACCAGCGTTTCTGCTTGAGCAAACCGGCACTCGTTACCGCTTCCTCGAGATAGGTCGAGAATTCGTGCGAGTTTGTAATGTTCACATCCAGAAAGCTCGGCGTCAGCAATCCTGCCGGCAAACCAACCGTCGCAGCTTGCTTGATGCCGAATTGTCCACGGCCTTGTTTTTGAAGCGAAAGTGCGGTGACGCCGACGCTGTCGAGTCCGAGTGCGGCGTTGGGAAAATTTGGTTCTGTTAAAGCTTCAAACATCGATCAATACTTACTAAAGTCAGTTCCCTCTGAGTCGGTTCCGTCGGATAAGCTTTTCACGTCCTTCATCCCGGATTCACCGTCCGGCGAATTGGTATCCTCGCCCGAGACTTCGTTCCACTCGAACTTATCCGATACCGGATCGACCGGCTTCTCGCGAAGATATTTCGACTCCACAAGCTCGTCGATCGACTTCGGTAATTTTCCTTTATCTGCCGAATACTGATCGATCGCCCGCCGCATCTGCCACAAATTTTCTTTCAAAACCGTCTCGCGAGCATGCTGGACGCTCCGCTGATACGTCGGAACCGCGACCGAAAGTAAAATGATCAAAATAAACATCGAGATCATCAGCTCAAGCAACGAAAACCCACGTTGCGACCGATCTCGCCCCGTCACAATTCCGCTACTATCTATGTTCCGATTACCAATGTCCACGATCCACTTCCTTCCAGCGTCTAACGTCTGATGCCGACTTTCTAACCCCTACCTTCCAACTTCCAGATTGCCAAATCTAACTTCTAACTTCTAACTCCTACTTCTACCATTCCGAGTACTTCTCACCATTTAGTGCTTCGCCATCCGACGCCGATCTGATATCGAAAAGATTGATCTCATCCCAATTTTCCGAATCCTTATCCTGATAGGACGAGCGGAATTTCCAATTGGATTCACCGGTCATCGGATCGATCGGCAATTCGCGAAGGTAGATCTTCTTCATCTCCTTCGTTTCATTGATCTCGGTCGCCTGCTTCGTGCCGTCGGTAATACCGCTGCCTCCGGCCTGATTCAGTCCTCGCGACTTCACTTTCACGCCTTCGACCAAGTCTTCAATTGTTGGCGGGTACCGATCGAGATTATCCGTCTCAAAGATCTTGCAATCGTCTATCACCACCCGCGATCGCGGATCAGCCGGTATATTCTGGCCGGTCTGGGTCGGATTGCCGCTCGTGATGCTTCCCTGCGGACAGGCACCGAGCGTGTCGCGTTTGAACTCGTCGATCGCGTTTCGCACTTGCCGCAGTGCTTCCATCAGCCGCAATTCCTTTTGCCGCTGAACCGCATTCTGAGCCATCGGGATCGTGCCCATCACCAGGATCGCCAGCACCGTGAGCGTCGCGACAAGTTCCAGCAGGCTGTAACCTGCTGCACTCGTCAAACGATGTTTATTTCGCACACTCACGTCTATGTTATTCGCCGAATTTGACCGCAAAATTCTTACCGTCGGTCGTCAAAAAATTCAAAACATCGCGATCAAATTCGATCTCCGGCACACCGTCAACCAAAGCCTCGACCTCGACATAGGCGAGCACGCCGCTCATTTGGCTCATACCTCCATCTCTTACGACCAGCGAAACGTAGGTCTTGCCGTTTTGATTAAGGAACGGCGTCGCCGGTAGATTTTCCGCCGCCGGGCCAAAGGCGTCACCGAACGACACGCCCTTCACCGCCAGCTTACGAGCATCGAATTTAAGCCCAATCACCGCCGAATTGAACGCCGAATTCCCGTCCACCAAGACCGCAATTTTCACTCGCTGTCCGGCCTTGATCTCGGACTTGCTCGCGTCCATCTTTATCTCAAGTGCAGGTGCCGTCGGCGAAGCCGTAATTACCGAGCTCACCGCCGGGCCGACGGTATCCGAGGTTTCTTTCAGTTGCAGCGTCTTCACGCCCGAATCGATCGGTTTCAATCTCGGTTCGGCAGTTGCCGATGTTTGGGTCAAAACCGCATCGTTTTTCACCGGCACAGCCGATGTCGTCTCGTTCGTCCGAACATACGCCGGAGCCTCAGGCTGATCCGGCAATTGGACATTAACCGTTGTCGGCACACGCCGGGCAGCGGCTAAAAGTTCGAGTTGCTCCTCTTCAATGACGAGTGCCTCCAGCGAATTGTTGGTCGGCACCGCGAGGCTTCCGGTCGGGCGTTCGATCTCATCCTCAGGCAAAATGGCCGGAGCCCGGATCACCCGAGGCGTGACCGCAATGACGATATCGACCTGCCGATTGTCCTTCGTCGGAGCGGTAAATAAACGTCCAAGGATCGGGATCAAACCAAGCAAGGGCAATCCTGAACGGCCGTTTGTCTCGACACCCTGAGCAACGCTCGCGAGCAGCAAAGTCTTATTGTTCTGGATACGAGCGGTTCCCTTGATCGTGCGTTCCGTGAATGTCGGCGTCAGCGTCGATGCTCCGGCAACGTCTTTTGACTCGATCTCCATCGCGACCTGCACGTCTTGGTTTGGGAATACAAGCGGTTTGAATTTCAGCGTCAGACCGACCTGCTCATAATTGATCACGTTGGAAACAAAGCCGTTGTTACCCGAATTGTTATTGTTGCTACCGTTGATGATCTGGGCACTCTGCACCGGAACTCGCTGTCCGATACGGGCCGACGAATCTTCGTTGTTAAAAGCGTGGATCTGGGTCGAAGCGATCAGTTTCGTGTTCGATTTGGTTTGCAGTGCCGTAAAATTAGAGATCGGCAAACCGAATGCGATCGCCGCATTGGCAATGTTCGGGAAACCCATTCCCTGCGTGATCGATCCCGACGAACCGATGTTCACATTCGGAAGAGCAACTCCGCCGATGTTCAGCAAACTGCCGCGGTCCCCCGCCGTTCCGACCTGATTACCGAACTGCAACAGGTCGTTTTTGTTCACTTCATAAATCGCAACGTCCATCACAACCTCGGCTCGATCTTTGTCGAGCGATTTGATGAGCTGACCGATCAGGCGAATGTTTTCCTCGGTGTCGCGGATAGTGACGCTGTTGGTGGCATCATCAGTCAAGACGATCGTCTGACTTCGGCCGGGCTGAGCGGGAATCGCGGTCTGAACGACCTTCGCTATATCCTTCGGAGCGGCATTGGCAAGATAAAATGTACGCAGAACCAATTGCTGAAACTTCTGCCGCTGTTGCTGCGAGGCGACCATGATCGTTCGCGGCCCGACCTTTTGGAAGAAAAGTCCTTCCTGCAAAAATATGTAATCAAGTGCCCGGGCGGCGGTGACGTTTCTCAGGTCTATGTTCGTCTTTCTACCCGGCGTTCGAAACGATTCTGAATCGAAGAGTACGTTGAGATCGAGATCGCGGGCAAGATCCTTAACGATAGTGATCAGATCGATACCGGCCGGATACGGCAATTCGCGAAGCTTCTCGAGTCTTTGCGGGACTTGGGCAACGATCGGCACGTTCTGACCGTTGTAGCCGGTCGGCACCATTTTGGGCCGGTTCGGATCATCTTTTTTGTTCGGGTCCGACGGATTGCCGCCGTTCTCCAATTCCTGCAGACGGACCATCCGCGCCATCTCGCTTTTAGCTAACTCATTCGTCGAATCAAACGCGTATGCTTTCCGAAAAGCGACGTATCCGCCTTCGTAATCCTTCTCGTTTGCCGCGAGCGTGCCCTTTTTCATATACATCTGCGATGCATTGAAAAGCGAACGCGTCAGATGCAGACGATATTCGGGATTCGCCGGATTGTCCGAGACGGCCAGAGCGAATTCCTCCGCGGCCTTGTCCCATTCCTCGGCGACCTCGTGCTTCATTCCCTGCTTGAAATGCTTTTTGCCGTCTCCAAACGCGAATGCCGCCGTCGGCGACATGATCGCGACCATTAACAGCAAAGTCAAAAACACGCGGATATTAATCGATCTTTTCATAACTTTTCAGGAAGCACAGCGGACGCTCGATCCGTAAATTGTCCGGTAAAACCAAACAGTAACACGGTCTTTTTCCAAGTTTGTTGCAAATATTTTCGCGTTTCGACTGCAATGAACGCGCAGCTCCAATTTTCAGCCGAAAGCCCGAAAAAAGCAAGCTAAAAGTTAGAAGCGTTGGGTTTTGCGGCTTATTTCGAGATCAATTGCCGCCGCAAATAATCGAGCGCCGCCTGGCTCGAACGCCAACGGATGAGATATCGGTCGCCCGGGAGAACGAATCGGACAGATTTAGTGATGTCTTTACTCGAATACCCAATGAAAACAGTGCCGACCGGCTTTTCCTCACTCCCGCCGTCGGGCCCGGCAATGCCGGTTATCGAGATCGCGTGATCGGTGTTCGCGTAGACGCGCATTCCGGCGGCCATCGCCTCGGCACACTCCGCACTCACGGCTCCGTTCTTTTCGAAAATCGCCGGATCTACGCCAAGCGTACGCGTCTTTGCGGCGTTAGAATAAGTGACTGCACCTTCCATCAAATATCTAGACGAACCCGGAACCTCGGTGATGCGATACGCGACGAGCCCGCCGGTACAGCTTTCCGCAAACGAAACCGTCTCGCCTCGCGTGGTCAGCAGTTCACCGACGATCTGCTCCATCGTCTCACCATTCGTCGCAAAAACCGCTCTTCCCAAAGCCGCGATCAGCTTATCGGCGACCTCATTCGCGATGTTTTCGGCATCAGCCGCCAAGTCCGCTCGTGCCGCGATATGGATCTCGACCTCACTTTTGTTGAACAATATCGACGTCTGAACCGATGGATACGATGTGTAAATTGGCGCCGCGACCTCATCGACCGCCGATTCTCCCAGCCCCGAAACTCGTAGCAACCGTCGCTTAACAAACGTCTCGCCCGCCTTCGCCAGCAACTTCGGCAGAACGTGATCGGTAAACATCGGTTGATTTTCGCGCGGCGGCCCCGGCAGGATCGCGAGGATTTTCCCATCGACCTCAGCCAGCATTCCAACCGCCGAACCGTGCGGATTTGCGAGTATCTCCGCCCCTTCGATCACGAACGCCTGCCGTTTGTTGATATCCGGCATCTCACGGCCCCACGATTTGAACCGTTCGCGCAAAGCGATCTCGATGTATTCGTGATAAACCAGTTCGCGCCCGAGCGCCGCCGCCGTGTATTGCCGCGTGATGTCGTCCTCCGTCGGCCCCAGCCCACCCGTCGTTATCACCAGATCCGACCGCCGCAACGCATCCCGAACCGTCTCCTCGAGCCGCGCCCCGTCATCCCCGACGATCGTCTTGAGCATCACCTCGATACCAATATCATTCAGCTTCTCAGTCAGCCAAAGACTATTAGTATCCGTCTTCGTCGGAGTCAAAAGCTCCGACCCAATAGCGATAATTTCTGCTGATAACATATAAATGTATGGAAATGTAAAAAAGGGAAAAAGTTAAAACGATGTCGAGCTGGCAACTGACTTCATGTGGTTGGCGATCGATCAAATTATAAGATTTTCAAATATCTCAACTCTCATTCCTTCTCATTCGCCCTCGCCTTATTTTTTCACCTTTCTACTTTTCCACCTTTCCACCTTTCCACCTTTTTACTTTTCCACCTTATAGATCTCAACGACCGCTTTCCCGCTCCCATCGATGTACGCACGATACATTCCTTCCGAATTGAACGATATGGCCATGTTGCCGAATTTATCCATTGCGATCACGCCGCCGTCACCGCCTAGGTTCTGGAGTTTCGTTTTGATGACCAGATCGGCGGCGTTTTGGATGGGCAACGCCCGGTATTCCATAAGTGCCGAAATGTCGCGGGCAACGCCGAGACGGATAAAATATTCGCCCCAACCGGTCGCCGAAATGCCAGCCGTATCGTTGTTGGCGTAAGTTCCGGCACCGATGATCGGAGCGTCGCCGACGCGTCCGTACTTTTTATTCGTCATCCCGCCCGTCGATGTTCCCGCCGCCAAATTCCCGTTCCTATCAAGAGCAACCGCCCCGACCGTCCCAAATCGATTCCTCGGCTCCCTTGAAGCGCTTAAATCGGCCGACGAAACCGAAGGCTTCACATTTTCACCTTTCGCCTTTTCAACCTTTTCAACTTTGTCCTTTTCCTCTTTCAAAACCAACTGCAATGCGTCATACCGTTCCTGCGTGAAAAAGTATTTCTCATCAACGATCTCGATCTTCTGCTCCTTCGCGAATTTTTCCGCCCCGTCGCCAAACATCATCACGTGCGGACTTTTTTCCATCACCGCGCGGGCTAACGTGATCGGATTCTTAACATGGTGAAGCCCCGCAACCGCTCCCGCAGCCAGAGTCTTGCCGTCCATGATCGATGAATCAAGTTCGTTCTTACCTTCGTTCGTAAAAACAGCTCCTTTCCCGGCGTTGAACAGCGGCGAATCTTCCATCATCCTGATCGCCAGTTCCACAGCATCCAGGCTCGATTTTCCGGCTTGCAAAGCCTTATAACCGGCCATCACTACCTCCGCAAGTTTGTCCCGATACGCCTTTTCCTTCTCCGGCGTCATCGACTGCCTATTAATAACGCCTGCTCCGCCGTGAATGATAAACCCAAGTTTCGGACTCTGCGGCGACTGCAGCTGCCTGATTTCCCCAAATCCACCCTTCTGAGAAAAAACCCCAACCGGCATCACCCCAAACACCGCCATTAGAACAATCGAAACGATCTTTCTCATAAAATGTGTTCCTCAACTCTTCTCTTTTCTCGTTGGTCGTCGAACGCCACGCCCTTAATGCCACGCGGGCCTCTGCAAAAAGTTTTCTTCTTTGCCCCTTTGCGTCTTTGCGGGAAACCCTCTTCTTCTCACCACGAATCCCTAGCCCTAACTATCGTGCGGGCTTGTGCAACGAGAACCTCTGAAAGTCAGCGTTCGCCGCCAATAATTCCACTTCTTCGACCGCCCACGGAGAGATGCCGCTTTCCGGCAACGAGATCGTAGAGCGAAACTCCTCCCAATCGACCCATTTCGTCTCCGCCACCTCGTCCGGGTTCGCTTTCGGCAACTTGCTTGTTCGACCTACGAATACGGGACATATCTCATTCTCGACAACGCCGTCCTTCTCCGCTCGATACCGAAAATCCGGCAAAATTAATTCGAGTTCCACACCTGCCACACCAAGCTCAAACTTCAACCGCCGTTTCGCCGCATCGATCGTTTTTTCGTGCAGCATCACGTGCCCGCAACACGAATTCGACCACACGCCAGGCCACGTTTTCTTACTCAGGGCTCGCCGCTGCAGCAGCAGCTCACCGCGATCATTGAACAAAAACACCGAAAACGCCGAGTGCAAAGGCGTGTCGCCATCATGCACCGTCGCCTTCGTCTGCGTCGCGATCGGCTTGCCGTCCTCTGCGACAAGCACGATCATTTCGTCGAATCGGTAATAATTGCGCACCCAAAATAACACGAGTAACGCGACCAAACCGATCCCGATCGCCGCCGGCCAAACCATCGCCCCAAAAACAGATATCGCGGTCCAGAAAAAAACTATCAGGAACGAACTGGACGCGAGCTGAACAGGCGCCCGAAGCAGCGGCTTAACTTTCGAAAGAAAAACCTCGATCAAAACTGCCGCGATCGCTCCCGTCACGAGCCATCCCAGAAAATTCGACAGCGGCACACCGTAAAACCCTGAGTTGTCAGCATACTTCCAAAACCCAAGCCTTACCGCTCCCGGATCGAGAACGAGATCGAAAGTAGTGGCGATCACGGTCGTCGCAACTATTCGCAAAACCGCATTTCCAAAACAAACCCGTGCGATCGCATACGCCCCGATTATCAGCGGCGTCCACGCCAAAAAAACCGTCCACGGCGTCACGCCGAACAGTTTAGTCCCTAACAATTCCGAATACCCAAAATGTCCGTAAGGAAAACCCGTAAATATCGCTGAGGTCTCGATCAACAGTGCATAAACGCCGAGGATCGCCCACAAAACTATCGCGTCCGTCCACCCTAACCATCGCCGCGTCGCCCAAAACGCCGGAGCGGCGAATAGAATAACGTTCAGACCCGAGAACCAATACGACCACGGCGGCAACGGCACATTGACCATGAAGAATGCCGAAACCTCAAGCCCGATCAGCAGAGCCGCGATTCTCCATGTCAACGAATATTTTGATCTCATTAAAATCTAAGGCTCGCCGGAGCAATGTGCGGTCAACTCGCCAAAACTATATAATAACGCAATGCCGGATTTCCGCTTTCTAATAAATGTCAGCCGACCACGATTCTGGTTCTATATCTTCGGGCCGTACATCCTCGGGATCACCGCCGGTGCAGCGACTCGAGAAGAATTAATCCTTCCCTCGGTCGTTTTTTTGGCAGTATATTTTTTGTTCCCCGGCAATCTGCTGATCTACGGCATCAATGACATTTTTGATTACGAAACCGACCGGCTCAACGAAAAAAAGGTGGAGTACGAAACCCTTGTCGAGCGTGACCGGTATAAGAATCTAATATTCGCGATACTATCGGCAAATTTACCGTTCCTGGTCGCCGCGTTCATCTTGTTGCCGCAACTGGCGTGGTCACTGACCGGGTTTCTTTTCTTTTCATTTTTCTATTCCGCCCCGCCGATCCGTGCCAAAACGAAACCGTTTCTCGATTCGGCATTCAACATTTTATATATTTTTCCGGGAGTTGTCGGCTACCAATTGATGACGGGTAATTTTCCGACGGTTATCATAATGATCGCCGCCGGCCTCTGGACGGCAGCAATGCACGCGTACTCGGCAATTCCTGATATTGCCGTCGACCGAAGTGCCGGCCTACGAACGATCGCCACAGTTTGCGGCCCGTACGGAACGATCGCTATCTGTGCAAGTCTTTACGCCGCAGCGGCTTACCTGTCATTCGAATATCTTGGTTTCGTGAGCGTTTCGCTCGGACTCGCCTATGTGATCTTGATGCTCGCATCGATCCGTTCCGTCAAAACCAATAGACTTTTCAAGCTCTACCGCGTCTTCCCGCTGATAAACGTCATCGCCGGATTCATCCTATTCTGGGAGATCGCCTCAAAGAAATTCTTCTAAAGCTCGGCCATTGGTGCCGCTGACGTTATCCCGTGCACTCGTTTGAAAGCGAGTTCCGCACTGATAAGGCAGATCTGCGTACCGATGCCGGGATTTACACCTGCACCGACATAGAAAAGTCCTTTAACTTTCTTAGAATAATTCTTCGGTCGAAATATCGCCGTCTGTAACAAGTTGTGGGCAAGACCGAGGGCCGAACCTTTAAAAGAATTGTAATCAGCGGCAAAATTCTCGACCGTGTAGATGCGTTTATAGACGATCTTCTTCCGCAGATCGGTCAGTCCCATCTCGCTTTCCATGAGTGACAAAACGCGCTCGGCGTACGCCTCTTTTTCGAGCTCAGTTATCTTCAGATCGGAGGCGATCGGCACGAGAACAAACAAATTCTCCTTGCCCTCGGGTGCAACGCTCGGGTCAGTCACACTCGGTGCACAAACGTACAGCGAAGGCTCATGCGGCAGATTTGGATGCTTGTAAATATCGTCAAAATTCTTGCGCCAATCTTCGCTGAACAGCAAATTGTGATGCACCAGGCTCGGCAATTTTTCGTTCACGCCGAGATACAGCATAAACGCCGACGGAGCCATCACGCGTTTGTTCCAATAACGCTCCTTCAGCGAACGCCATTTGGGCTCGAGCATTTTCATCTCGGTAAAGGCCATATCCGCGTTAGAGATCACAATGTCCGCGTGATGAACCTCACCGCTCTCGAGTCGTACGCCTTTCGCGACACCGCTTTCGACCAAAATCTCGGCAACCGGCGAATTTGCGTGCAGTTTCGCACCGTTCTTTTTCGCGATATTCGACAACGCCTTTATCAGTTCATAAAAGCCGCCCTGCGGATAAAATACGCCCTGATTAAAGTCCATGTGCGACATCAGGTTGTACAAAGCCGGAGCTTCATACGGCGAAGTGCCGAGGAAAACCATCGTATATTCCATCACCTGACGCAGTTTCTGAGACTTAAAAAATCGCGAAACGAAAGCGTGCATCTTCGAGAAAACCGCCAGCTTTTGCCCCTGCGACATGACACGCTTATTCATAAAATCGAATATCGTGTCATAGTTTTTGTACATGAAATGCTGCGTCGCCACGCCGTATTGATGCTCGGACTGAGCGAGATATTCACGCAGCTTATCTCCCGCTCCGGGCTCGATCGCCTCAAACGTTGCCGTGTCACGCTGAATGTCGGAATGAATGTCTAAATTCTCGGCGTCGTTGCGAAAGAAAATGCGGTACGAAGGCCCGAGCCTTTGCAGGTCAAGGTGATCCTCAACTTTCTCACCGACGAGGTTAAAATAATGCTCGAAAAGATCCGGTGCCAAGTACCACGAAGGTCCCATGTCGAACTTGAATCCGTCGGCCTCAAAAATATTCGCCCGCCCGCCCAGATTCGCGTTCTTTTCGAAAACCTCGACGTCGTAACCTTTTTTCGCGAACAGCCCAGCCGTTCCCAATCCGCCGATCCCGGCCCCGATCACAATTACTTTTTGCTTGGTCATAAAAACTAGACGTTAAACAGGCATGACGTCCTCCGACAAGATCAGATGGGAATAGATCGAAATAAATTGATTGAATGTATCAGTGTTTATCCGTGTCCATCTGTGGAGAAACTTCTCTTACTCGTAAACACCGGCCAGAGCGAGCAGTGAAAGCGCGACCTTCTGCCGAAAACCGGTTCGCACGCGGCCGCGGTAAACATTGTAATCGGCACGCTCGATCTCGCCTAAGATAGCTTTGTAAAGAACGTACGAGATCTTGACAGCCAGCCGGCCACGCCAATTAAGCAGTTTAATGCCGGGGAAAGATTCGCGATAGACCAACCGGTTGCGTTCGATCTGGAACTTCATAAAATTCACAAACCGCTCGTCAAGAACGCTTCGGCGTAGATCGGACGGCTGCAAACCGAACTGTTTGAGCTCGTCTTCAGGCATGTAAACGCGGCCAAGTTCCTCGCAATCTTCGCGAATGTCACGCAGAAAATTCGTGAGCTGGAATGCGTATCCGAGCTTTAGTGCGTAGTCAAACGCGTCCGGCGTCGAATAACCGACGATTCGTGTGACCATCAACCCGATGACGCCCGCCGACCCATACATATATTCTTCGAGTTCCGCGTAATTGGCGTACGAGAATTTCTCCTCGTCCATGAACATCGACTTCAAAAAAGCCTCGCCGTCTTCGACCGGAAATCCGTGTTTGGCAAACATCACGACGATCGCATTCAAAACTTCGTCATCGCTCTCGCCCTTTTCAACCGCCGCCAGCCAAGCGTCACGCCACGCATTCAGCTTTACCAATGCCTCGTCTTTGTCGCCCGAGTTCTTATCATCCACGATCTCATCCGGAATACGCGCAAAGGCATAAACCGCGTAGATCGCGTCTCGCGTCTCACGGGGGAAAAATTGCGTCGCGAAGTAAAAACTCGTGCCGTATCTCTTCGTGATCTTACGGCATTCCTCTAAACCTCGCTGCAGCTTGTTGTCTGCTAAAGCCATATTTAGAAAGCTAAAAACGTGAAAAAGCAAAAAACGCACGACTACCCGGAGAGTAGTTTTGGTTATCTATTCCTCAAAGGAATAATTTTCGTAAAAAGAACGGTAATGGATTCGAGCTTAGAAAATTTATTTCTGCCCCGCCAAATAGTCGCGAACCAATTTCATATCTTCCCACACTTCTCGTTTTTTGTGCGGGTCGCGAAGCAAATAAGCAGGATGAAAGGTCGGCATCACTTTTGTGCCCAAATAATCGTGAAATTGCCCCCGCAATTTACCGATCGGAACTTTCGTCTCAAGCAAGTTTTGAGCCGCCGTCGCGCCGAGAACGACGATCACTTTTGGCCGGACGACAGCGATCTCGCGTTGCAAAAACGGTTTACACGCGAACGTCTCGTCCACCTCCGGAGCCCGATTCTCCGGCGGCCGACAGCGGTTAATATTACCGATAAACACGTCTTCGCGGGCAAATCCGATCGCACCCATAATATCGGTGAGCAGTCTCCCCGCCCGCCCGACAAACGGAAATCCCTGCTCATCCTCATCCGCCCCCGGCGCCTCGCCGACGAACATTAGTTCCGCATTAAGATTCCCCGTGCTATTGACCACCTGCTTACGCCCATGCGAAAGCTTACACCGCACACAATTCGGCCCGATCTCTGCCCTTATCTGCTCAATGGTTTCCGTTGGCTCAGCTAACGTCGGTGCGGACGCGGCCAAACGGATCAATGGTTGTTCTATCAAATTTGTTTCTCCGTTCACTTCGTTCGGCCGCTCCACCGTTTTTTTTACCGACGATGAAGGCTCAGGCTCATTGATCGATTTTGTCCCCGATGTCTTCGTCAAACTCGAAAGCGAAGGCAACGAAGCCAGTCGCGACTGCCCCGGTTCTCTAGGGTCGGCTTGTTTCATCACCGGTATATTTTGAATCGCCGGGATCTCAACCTTCGAAATTTCAGATCTTACCTTCGAAACTGGAGATGTTCTCGCGACACCGCTGAAATTCTTATTTCTAATTTCCAAATTCTCAACCTGCACATCCATCGCCTCGACGCCAAGCTCCTGTAAATAAAGGACTTGTTCTTTTACGTCGGCGATCAGGTCTGCAAGTTCAGTCTTCATAATTTGCCGCCGGCTTTAGCCGGAAGTTGGACATATATCAATTAAACTGGTTTGAACCCAAGTATTCGGCTGTACTAAATATAGACGGATCTCTCAAACCTTCCGAAGTTTTAACACCTTATCCAAGATCTTATCCGCCAATTCCCTCTTCGACATAAGCGGCAGGTCGGTCTCGCCTAAACGCGTCAAAATGGTCGCAATGTTTGTGTCAGTGTTGAATCCGGCACCTTCCTTAGTAATGTCGTTCGCGACGACCATATCGAGGCCTTTCTTTTCCATTTTCGAACGTGCATAGCCGACAACGTCATTCGTCTCAGCGGCGAATCCGACTACGAGCATTCCCTCGTGCCGATTCCTCGAAACCTCCGCCAAAATATCAGGCGTTTTCCTGAGTTCCAAAGTCATCGTGTCGCGGCCGTCTTTCTTGATCTTGGCGTCCGCCGCGTTCACCGGAGCGTAATCGGCAACCGCCGCTGCACCAACGAATATAGTCGCCCCTGCCAATTCTTCCTTCACCGCCTCAAACATCTCGTCCGCCGTCACAACTCTGACCAAAGTAACGTTCACCGGCGGAATGACCGTCGTCATGCCCGCGACCACCGTCACCTTCGCCCCGCGATCCGCCGCCGCCTCAGCAACCGCGAAACCCATTTTCCCCGACGAGTGATTAGAAATAAATCTGACGGGATCAATGGCTTCCCTTGTTCCGCCCACCGTTATCAAGATCCTTTCGCCCGAAAGATCTTGGCTCCCCTCCTTACCAACGAGGGGTGGCGGCGTTTCGCCGACGGGGTGGTTCTCTGCTTCGCGTTCCAGGAACCCAGTCGCTACAGCTCCCGGTTCTGCCAAGAGCCGCATCGCCTGCTCAACAATATTCTCAACGTCCTCGAGCTTGCCCGTCCCAACTGTCTTACACGCCAATTCCCCCGCGACCGGTTCAACAAACAGAACGCCGTCCGCCCTGAGTTGCGAAACGTTTCGCTGCGTCGCCGCCTGTTCCCACATCGTCGTGTTCATCGCGGGTGCGATCATCACCGGGGCAGTCGCCGCCAGATATGTCGAAGACAAAAAATCATCCGCGACGCCATTCGCGAACTTCGCAATAATGTTCGCCGTCGCCGGCACGATCATCAGCAGGTCGATCTCTTGCGAAAAATTAATATGAGCGATCGGGTCCGGATTCTCGGGGTCGTAATCATCAACGATCACATGCCGATCCGTCAGTGCCCTGAACGTCAGCGGCTGCACAAATTCCGTCGCGTGCCGCGTCATCGCAACCGACACCTCACACCCCGCCTTCTGCAACCCACGCAAAACCTCCACCGCCTTATAAGCCGCGATGCCGCCCGTCACACCTAGTCCAATTCGAAATTTCGCCATTAAAAATAGTTTCCCACGAAATACACAAAAAATACGAAAAAAGATCGGCTGAAGCTACAAAACAATTCGCTCGTACTCAAGTCGCGGGTGATGCCCGAAGTTCACAAGTAAGCAAAGTCGAAACCGGCTAGCGTTCAAATAGTTCAACGCTTGTGCCCTGCATGTATCTGTGAGTTTCGGAAGCGCTTTAAGCTCCACAAATATATTGCCGTAACAAACAAAATCCGGTCTAAAATATTGAGCTAGTTTCGTGCCTTTGTACTCAAGTTCAAGCATCGGCTGCGCAACAAACGGAATCCCCTGCATCGCGAACTCCAATGCAAGGCATTCTTGATAAAGTGCCTCAGTAAAACCCGAACCCTTATTCTTGTACACCTCAAAACAAGCCCCGACTATACGGTACGATTCTTCACGATAAATTATTTCGGCCATCAGTCAGAGAAGGTTTTTTTCGTCCTTTTAGTGCATTTCGTGGGCGACCTCTTCTTACCCACCAATTTGTCCCACATGAATTTTACAACATTGTCGGCGGTTCGCTAACCTGTAGCTAATGGAAACGATCAATCCCGAGACCCTATCGTCTAAAACAGTTTATAAAGGCGCGATCTTTGACGTTCGGGTGGATGATGTTCGGGAAGGTGAGATCGAGTATCAGCGGGACGTGGTCGTGCACGGCGGAAGTGCGGTGGTTATACCGGTTTTTGAGGATGAAACGGTCGGGCTTGTCAGGCAGTATCGTCACGCGGCGGGTAAATTCCTGCTCGAGATCCCTGCCGGCTCACTCGAAGACGGCGAAGACCCCGAGATCGGCGCCCTCCGCGAACTCGAAGAAGAGACCGGCTACCGTGCCTCCAAGATCGAAAAACTCACCGAGTTCTACGTCTCGCCCGGCTTCCTCACCGAAAAAATGCACCTCTTCCTCGCCACCGAACTAACCCAAACCCAACAAAACCTCGACGACGACGAAATAGTAGAACTGATCCGCCTCCCGCTCCCCGAAGCCCTAAAAATGACCCGCGACGGCCGCATCCAAGACGCCAAAACCATCATCGCCTTAATGCTCTGTCAGAAGGAACTCTAAACGAGTTAAATGAAGGTTTCATGCCTTATCGCGTAGCGATATTTGATTCCTGTCTTAGATGCGAGTCTTTATCGCGTAGCGATATTTGATTGTAGCCGTGGGTGAAAACCCACGGTCAATGCAGTAATGTTCCGCATCGCGTAGCGACGAGTGAATCCGAATCTTTATCGCGTAGCGATATTTGATTTTAGCCGTGGGTGAAAACCCACGGGAATTATGTGTAGAATATTCCCGTCGCGTAGCGACGATTGAAAAATATGGCAAATACATATTCACAGATCTATTTGCATTTCGTATTCAGCACGAAGAATCGGGACGAGACAATCTCGCCGGATATTGAAGAGCGTGAATGGTCGTACATTGCCGGTGTCGCCAAACATCATGGCATGACACCGATTCAGATTGGCGGTATCGAGACCCACGTTCACGCTCTCGTGGGTATGCCTACAACGATGTCTTCGAGTCAGGCCGCCAAGGCATTGAAAGGCGATTCGTCCTATGGGATTCGCAGAGAGTTCGCAGGTCTGGCAAATTTTGGCTGGCAAGACGGTTATGGCGTTTTTTCCGTTTCCAGATCGGCTCTACAGGCAGTAGTAGAATACATAAAGGAACAACGCCAACATCATTCAGCCCAAAGTTTTGAGGAGGAATATGTCGCTCTACTCAAGAAGCATGGTGTTGACTATGATGAGCGGTATTTGTTTGATTGATTCAACCGTCGCTGACGCGACGAGAATAATCTTATTGTCGGTTACGTGGGTTTTTACCCACGGCTACAATCAAACGTCGCCATGCGACGAAAAGCACTCCGGCGAATGCAAAGAAATTTGGATCTGAATTCTATTCTCGCGGCGGTTTCGTATCTAAGACACGAATCTTTATCGCGTAGCGATATTTAATTGTAGCCGTGGGTGAAAACCCACGGGAACTATGTGTAAAATATTCCCGTCGCGTAGCGACGATTGAAAAATATGGCAAATCAAATTCTGCTCGAGGAATTTGGTAAGAGAATCAGACAACTTCGCACCGACAGAAACCACTCGCAAGAAGAAATCTCAAACAGCGGATGGTGGCCACGCCGCGGTCGAG
>JAYSZT010000180.1:0-19108 GCA_043737915.1 Acidobacteriota bacterium | reverse complement strand
TAACGCAGGAAACGATGACAGATAAAAAACATAGTTTGAAACGAAAGCTCGCACACGCGGGTGGTTGGCAGGTAGCGAAGCGGGTCGCGAAGATGGTTCCTTTTGGCGGCACGGTCATCGCTGTCGTGCTTGTCGGCAGTGATATAAAGAATAAGGGCGTTGTTAATGGCTTGGTCAACTCGGGAATTGATGCGATACCATTCGTCGGTCTCGCAAAAAATGTGGTCGAGTTAATCCGCGGTGATTTTATTCCTGACAAACAAGCAAAAAAGCCCGAGAGAATATAGCGGAGTTCACTTATGAAAGATCTTAGAAGATTTATTTCGGCGTTTGCCGTGATCGCGGCGATCTTCGTCTTGTCTGCCGGGAGCGACGCCCAGACCCGTCGCAAGCGTACGTCGATCAAGGCCACTCCCGTGGTATCGCCGACGCCGCCAGTTGGAGATGCACAGATTATAAGTCAGGTGAGCGATCAAAATTTGCTCGATCCGGCAACTTTGAATACACTCCCTACGCAACCGCTGGTTGAGGTTGATCCAAACATTCAAAAGATCAAGGAGCTCAATTCACGTATAAAAAAACTTGAAGCCGCTCGGACAAATGAATACGACGAGGGGCAAAAGCGACTTTTGCTAAATCTCGATATTCTGACGCGTGCCGAACAAAGAAGTGAAAGCCTTCGGAAGCAGCTTTTTGAGATGATCGAGAAGGAGAACTCGGTGAAATCTCGGCTCGACCAGATAGCCAGCGACCTGAGACCCGAGGCGATCCAACGTTCTGCAAATTTCGCCGGCACGCTTCGCCCCGAGGAGATCCGCGAGTTGCGGGAAAAATCCCTTGACTCCGAACGCCGTAATCTGGAGGCTTTATTGACCGAGATCCAAAACACTCGAACGAACATCGCGGCGACGCTTCAAAAGTCAGACATTCTCGTGGATAAACTCCGACTTAAGCTCGAAAAGGATATTGACGACTCGTTTATCATCAAGGACGAAGAACCAGAAAAGTAGTTGTTGCGACAAACTGATACATTGAAGCACGAACCAAATTCTCCTTGGCTCGTGCTTTTTATTTCGTTGGGCCTCTAATCCCTTAAAAAAAGATTGCAAGTTGATGCAACCACCCACGTTCCCTTAAATATCAAAGAAGCAAACCATTGGCGGGCTTCTATCAAAGAAATGGAGATCAAATTATGAGCTTTAAGTCGTTTACCGTGGTATTGGGCGTTGTGTTTGCGGTGATTTTTTCTGTTTTTAGCGTGTCGGGACAGGGAATCATTGTTCCGATCGTTTGCGATCAGCGACCGTGCCGACCGACGCCGCGACCGTTGCCGCAGCCGTTGCCGAACGCTTTGCCGGTGAAATCGATCCAGCTGAATACGAAGATAAACGGTCAGGTCGCGACGACGCATGTCGAGCAGATATTTCGTAATGATACTCAGTACACGCTCGAGGGAACATATTTTTTCCCAATACCGGAAACTGCTTCGATAGTTGAATTTGCGATCTGGGAGAACGGCAAAAAGCTCGTCGGGGAAGTGCGTTCAAAGGAAGAAGCTAGGCGAATATATGACGAGATAGTAAGGCGGCAACGTGATCCCGGTTTACTCGAATATGCGGGCAAAGATCTCTTTCAGGCGTCGATCTATCCGATCCCGCCAAATTCAGACAAGAAACTTGAAATAACTTACACCGAAATACTCAAAGCCGAATCCGGAACCGTTGCCTATCGATATCCTCTCGGGACGGGACGAAATATTTGGGCGAACCGAGGGTTAGTTCCGTCCGACAGTAGCCGGGCTAATATGCCGGTGCAGCAGTTTGGAACTGTTTCGGCTTCGATCGAGATTGTAGGTAAGGAAGCGTTACGGAATATTTATTCACCGTCACACAATATTGACGTGAAACGCAAAGGAGAAACGGCGGCGAACGTTTCGTTTGAAACCAAAAGTAACGACACCGATTTTCAGCTTTTCTATGGCCTTTCCAATAATGATTTTGGAATGTCTCTTATCACCTTCCGAGAACCAGGCAAAGACGGCTATTTCCTGTTAATGCTCTCACCGAAAGATAACCTGACCGAACGCGAAATTGTCAGTAAAGATATCGTTTTCGTGCTGGATACGTCTGGCTCGATGGCAGACGAGGGCAAAATGGACAAGGCTCGCAAGGCTTTACTATTTGGGATCAGGACACTCCGTGATGGTGACCGTTTTAACATCGTTAACTTTGCGGGCGAGGAACACCTTATGGAACGCGGCCTGATCGCCGCGAACGCTCAAGGGAAGAAGCGAGGCGAAGAGTTTACTAATAAATTGCAGCCAACCGGCGGAACAAACATTAATGACTCGTTGTTGGCCTCGCTGAAACAATTTGAAAAAGGCGACCGGCCGAAGATGCTTGTATTTATGACGGATGGCCTGCCGACGGTCGGAGAGCAGAATGTTGAGCGGATCACTGCCAATCTTAAGAATGCGAAAAATATGGATATCCGTATATTTCCTTTTGGTTTTGGTTACGACGTGAACACTACTTTGCTCGACAAGATCGGTTCGGAGAATGCCGGAGTTTCAGATTATGTTCAGCCAAAGGAAGATCTTGAGATAAAGGTGTCGAACTTTTTCACGCGAGTCAGTTCGCCGGTCTTAGCTGATCTCGATCTTGATTTTGGACCACTGTTAACCGAGTTCACGTATCCACGAAAAATGACAGATCTGTTCCGCGGGATGCAGATGACTATTATCGGCCGCTACAAAAATAGTAATGACTTGAATAATATCACTCTAAAATTGACCGGTAAGGCGGGTAAGGAGATACGAACGTTTAATTACAATGATCTTGATTTTCCTGTTCGATCAGATGAGAACAATTTTCTGCCGAGGTTGTGGGCAAGTCGCCGCGTGGGTTGGCTTCTCGAGCAGATCCGTAGCAACGGTGAAAATAAAGAGACGCGTGACGAGGTCGTCGAACTGGGCACGAGATATGGTTTGGTGACACCATACACGTCGTATTTGGCGACCGACGGTTCGATGGCGACGACTCGACAGGACGCTCCGATGGCGAGTGGTCTGAGGTCCGAGGCGGAAAGGAAAGTGGCGCAAAAAAGCGGTTCGGGCGCCGTCCAGATGAGCGTTCAGCAAAACTCAATGCAGTCCAATGCACGAGCAGTCGCAGCCGACAAAGACGAAGAAGATCAGGTACTGATCCGAAATACCGTTAATAGTCAGTTCGTCGCGAATAGGAATTTTACCAATGAAAACGGTGTTTGGACCGACACGGAGTTCGTTGTTGGTGCAAAACTTCCCGAAGTTTCCGTCCAGTTTGCGAGCGATGAATACTTCAAATTGATCTCTCGGGAACGTGATCTGCTTCCGTATTTGTCCCTCGGTGAACAGGTCGTCTTCGTCTGGAAAGGCAAGGTCTATCGCGTTACAAAGTAAAAACTCGGGAAAACGCGGATCGCGAAAACAACATCCGATAAGGTGATTTTTGCTGATAGAACACTTATTCTATTCGTCAAAGAACACCTTTTTTGGATTGTTTGGTTCACATATAGCGATATTCGGGAGATATGGTTTGAGAAACATAATTTTGGTCTTTTTAACACTGATTATTTTTTGTTCGGGTGTAATGGCTCAGGGTTGGGTCTCGCGCGATCCGATCGGAAAAGGTGACCTCGTTACAGTCTATTTCACCTCGGCCTCACGCGGTTTTGTCGCCGGTGATAACGGGTATCTGATATCTACCGAAGACGGCGGAAAATCATGGACCAAATATCCGCTCAATACTACTGAAAACATAAACGAAATATATTTCCGAAATGAAAGCAATGGATACCTGGTCGCGGGCCGGCTACTCTTTATTACCCAGGACGGCGGCAAGACTTGGCAGGAAACGCGTATCTATAAATCGGCTAGTTTCCGCAGTGGCACTCCCGAGCTCATAAGCATACGGTTTTCTGACAAGAAACGCGGGCTTGCGATCGGTTCGATCCTAAATAAGGATGACGAGGTTGTTGAATCGCTCCTGATGAAGACCGATGATGGCGGCGATACTTGGTCGAGGGTTATCCTGCCGACCAAAAACGAGCTTTTTCATCTGGACTTTAACGGTAATTCACACGGCTGGATCGTTGGCGACAAAGGACTTATTCTAGCAACGCAAGACGGCGGTGCCACTTGGAAGATACAGCGGTCAGGTGTCTTGCGGGCGCTTTTCAGTGTTGACTTTCGAGACGACAACGATGGTGTTGCGGTGGGCGGCGGCGGGACTATCCTGCGAACCGGCGATGGCGGTGAGACCTGGGTTAAGGTCGCGAACAGCTTCACAGACACGCTCAAACGCGTGAATTTCGCGGACGATAAAAACGGCTGGATCGCCGGACATCGCGGAACTATCCTCCAAACTTCAGACAAAGGTAAAACCTGGGTTCGGCAAGAAAGTAATACCAAGATCGATCTGTACGGGCTTTTCATTACCAAAAAATACGGTTGGGCGGTCGGTGCCTCGGGCACAACGGTCGATTTTCAAAAATAAACAAAACGATAATTTCGTCGCACTTAATAGTACGTTCCGGATTTAACATCCACGAACAACTGTGTTATTTTGCATAGTAATTTCTATCCATAAAGTACAAAATCGAAAGGTTTTGCTACAACACTTTTGAATTTCGTGGAGGACAGGCGATGAAAAATAGGCGACTCTTTGGCGTTTTTGTTTCTGCTGCACTTGGCATTTTTCTGTGTGGCTCTATTTTTGGTCAAGGTACTACCTCTCGGGTCACAGGCACTGTCACCGATGCTGCAGGTTCTCCGGTCGTCGGAGCAAGTGTCACGCTTACGCGTGAAGGTACCGGTACATCGCTCACTACACAAACGAGTGATAGTGGCTTCTACGTATTCGACCTCATTCAGGCGGGGAGTTACGAAGTAGCCGTCGAAAAGCCTGGTTTCAAAAAATTTGTTTCTAAAGGGAATACGGCGAATATCAATCAGCCGGCGACTGTAAACGCTGCGTTGGAGGTTGGCGATGTCTCCGCTGTAGTTTCAGTCGAAGGATCGGCCGAACAGGTGCAGACGGGCAGTTCAGGTAATTTCGGCGGAACGGTCGAGCAGCGAACTATTGAAGCTCTGCCGATCGTCGGTACTCGCGGCAGAAATCCGTTAGATCTCCTCAATTTTCAGCCGGGTGTAACGAACGGTGCAAACACCGGCGGCGGCGTTCACGTCAATGGTTCGCGTGATCGAGCCTTCAATTTCACCCTCGACGGTATCGACATTAATGAGTCGACGGCTGGCGGGTCTAACTTCACACCGCTCCGCCCGAATCCTGACTCAATCCAAGAATTTCAGATTGTCACAAGCGGTTTTACAGCGGAACTTGGACGCAGTAGCGGAGCTCAAGTTACATTCGTGACCAGATCGGGCACTAATCAGTTTCGTGGGAATCTTTTCGAATATTACCAAACGCCCAGGTTCCTCGCTCGCGGTTATGCTGCGAACGTAAATCGGACGGGCAAAGAGCAGTTTGTTCAGCATATCTTTGGCGGAAGCTTCGGTGGTCCACTATTCAACCCCGGCTTTGGCGAGGGAACGAAATTTGGGCTGTTGCGTGACAAGGCATTCTTTTTTGTAAACCTTCAAATGTTGAGGGCTTATGACAGCGTTCTGCAAACCAGAACGGTTTTCACACCTACCGCTCGGCAGGGCATTTTTAGATGGGTTCAGGGAAGTGCGAATGGGACCGGGTCTGTAAATTCTGCCGGAACTCCAATAAGCCCGACCTGTGCAGTCGGTCAGGTCGGAACTTCTGCAGTGCCCTGCGTGCAGTCATACAATATTGCCGCAGGAACCGCGATATCGCTCGATCCGCAGCTCATGGGTTACATCAATTCGATGCCGTTGCCAAACAGCTATAGTGCACTCGGTGACGGATTAAACACTGCCGGATTCCTGTTCAATGCTCCCCAGAACGAAAAGCAGTACGATTTTGTCTCGAAATTTGATTTCAAGTTGAACGATGCGAACAACTTCTACGTCCGATATGCACAAGGGGAGCAAAACACATTTGGAGACGGCGGTAACGGCGGACGACCTCGTTTCCCGAACGCTCCGAATTTTGTCGATACGTTTCGAACACCTAAAAACCTTGCGATCAATTGGCGTTGGGCACCGACCTCAAGGTTTGTTAATGAGTTTATCCTCGGCCGAAGCCAGTTCGGGTTCAACTTCCTAACGCCTCAACCGGATCCGGCATATGCCTTTGTCTTTAATCTCCCGACCGATATAAACACTAATTTCTCGTACAATGCCCGAAGCTTTAGAACTTGGCAGTTCGTCGACAACATGACGTTCGATCTATCTCCTCACGTAATCAAAGCGGGGGTGAATTTTCGCTTGGGACGCAGTACCGATGACAGGTCGGGCGTAGCTGGTGGAGCGATCGAACTGGCGTTCAATTTTAGCCGTGCGGTCAATAACAATTTCACTTTCCCGACTGCTCTTCCGACCGGTGCAGCGATCAACTCGGCTGACCGGACGCGTCTGGAAAGCATGATCAACGATATGCTCGGCCGCGTCGGCACCATAACTCAAGCATATGTGAACGACCCCAACAATCCGGGATCTTTCGCTGCACCGGGAACCAGGTGGTTGTTCGAGGCGAAACATCCTGAACTGGATTTTTATGTTCAAGACACATGGAAGATGAGGCCTAATTTTACGGTTGATATTGGCGTTCGCTGGGAGATGCGTCTGGCTCCTACTGCTGCCGGAAGCCGTCCGATACTCGTACCTGACAAGCCGATCACGTTGGGTTCGGCACCGGCAAATAACATTCGGTGGGTTGAAGGAAAACTGTTCAAGAATGAGTATGGCCTAATATTGCCATCAGTCGGATTCGCATGGGATCCGTTCGGCACAGGTAAAACATCTGTCCGAGCGAATTACAGAATGGCTTCTGACAGGATCGGCACGTTCCTATTCAGTTCCGCTATATTCCAAAGCACTCCGGGCAATACGGCACTGGGTTCTAATACTACCTATGGTGCTAGTGGCGGTCTGCTGAGGAACGGACTGCCATCAGTCGCCCCGGCGAGCTCACCGGCAACTTTAAGCACTCCGCCGGCATTCACCGCTAACGCGTTAAATGTTATCGACCCAAATCTGAAGTTTCCGAAGATCCATAACTGGACATTCGGCTTACAGCGCGAAGTTTTTGGCGGCAATGTCGTTGAGGTCAATTACATCGGAAAAAAGGCAACGAATCTTTTTGGCTCGTACAATGTAAATCAGGTTAATTTGAATGGAACTCTACCGGGAACGGGAGAAACGTTTCTTCAGGCTTTTAACGCGATTCGAGCGAGTTCGACCTATAACAGTCCGTTGATCAACCAACTGTTTACCGGTAGTGCGTCAAACAATAACGGAACGGCTAGGTTTCGCCTGTTAAATGGAACAGCGATCACCCAGGGAAGTGCTGCGACGCTCGCGTTAGCCGCATCCCAGAAGACTTGTGTTGCGGCTGAGGTGGCGTTGGGGCTATGTGCCGTTTCGGGACAGCGTGTTCTGGATGTCTGGGGTTTCGGGTCATTCTTTCAACCTTTTTCGCAATACACGGGAGGGTTATTCGTAACGGACAGTAATGACTTTTCCTTCTACAACGGACTTGAGATCTCTTTCAAACGCCGTATGAAGAAGGGTTTGAGTTTCCAGATCGGCTATACCTGGGCACTTTCGAAAGATTCCCGCTCTTTCGATCCGGTTTTCACTACAGTTTCGACCGGAACTAATCAATCATCAGCCAACACTCCGTTTGACAATTCAAATCGTAAGGCAAATTATTCGTGGTCGGATTTCGATCGTCGCCATTCACTTTTGGGAACATACGTTTATGAATTGCCATTTGGTAAAGGAAAGCCGTTCGGAGGCGAAACTCCGCCAATCATTAATTACATCATCAGCGGCTGGCAGATTGCGGGTACGATGCGCGTCACGTCGGGTCGTCCATTCACAGTTTTCTCGGGATTGAACACTATCAGTCAGACGTCGGGTTCATACGCTAATTGCAACGGGTGTACGCGAGACATGGGAGGTCTTATCCAAGCAGATTATGACAACCCGGGAAACGGGCTTCGCAATTGGTGGTTTGATGCTGACGCCAGAGCCCGATTTACTCAGCCTAATCCTGGTGAAGCCGGAAACACAGGGCGAAATTTTTTCCTTACGCCGGGATATGCTGAGACTGATATATCGCTTCTCAGAAAGTTTCGATTTACCGAGAACTTGAATTTCGATCTTAGGGTAGACGTCAGAAACCTCACGAATACCCCAAACTTTGCGGGCCCAAGCGCCGTGTTGCCGGCGGGATTTGCACAATCAGGTAACACCTACGGAACAAGTATTTTCGGCCGTATAAATGCTGATCTCACAAATGCTAATCGCCGTATTCAGTTTTCGGGTAAATTGAGCTTCTAATCGACGAAGTTCAAACAGAAAGCTCTGCAACTCATTTGGCTGCAGAGCTTTTTATTGTTTTCTCGTTTTTGCGGCGAGTTGGGCGAGTTGTGCGGCTTGGGGTAGTAGTTCGACAGCTTTAGCGGCTTGAAGGTCGTCTTCGAGCAGGGTGTGTGTCGCCGCATTGCTTCCGTTTGTGGCCATTGATAGATCGTGTCGAAGGCGGAGATCGATAAAGTCTTTTTCGGCAGCGAGGGCAGTTTTCGTTATTTTGAATTCGGGATGGAGCTTTAGGAAACCGGCGAATGCTGCGACCAGGCCCGCATTGTTTTGGACAGTCAAATTGCCGGCTTCGGAGGCGTTAAGATTTTCAGCCGAAGCAATATTGACTCGACCGTTCGCCATATCTCGAATGAAGAAAAATATAGGGTCGAGCAGTGCGATCTGGTCAAGGGACAACTCAGGCTGTTCGATCAACTCGTCGGGCATGATGCCGTCGCCGCCGAGAACCTTCCGGTCGGTCGGCGTCCGAGCTTCAAAATAAGGTTTGCTGATGTCAGCGGCCGGTGTAGTGTGGCGAAAATAATCGTATAGTCCGATCCGTGAATAATCACGCTGGATGGAGCGACCCGTCGGCGTCAGATATCGGGCAGACGTCAGGGTCAATCCGCTGCCGGAAGGCAGATCCAGAACGCTTTGGACGAGGCCTTTACCAAAGGTCTTGTTGCCCACGATCAGGGCTCGATCGCAATCCTGCAAGGCTCCGGCGACGATCTCAGACGCGGATGCAGTGTTCTCGTCAACCAATAGAACTAGCGGTAATGTCTCAGGTTTTGGATTTTCGGAACGCCAGACGCGATTGTCGATTCGCGATCGTCCCCGCTGGGTAAGGATTACAGTTCCAGCGGGAAGAAACTTAGACGCGACCTTTACGGCCTGCTCTACGATGCCGCCGCCGTTGCCCCGGAGATCAACGATCAGCGATGTCATTCCCTGACGATGAAGCATTTTGAGGGCAGCGTCGAATTCGTCGTTAGTCGTGAAATTAAATCCCTCGGTCAGGCTGATATATCCGATGCCGGGCCGCAGAATGTATGAATCGGGAATCGAGGGCTGCGGAACTCTTCCTCTTCGGAGTTCGACGGTCTCAAGCCGGTTTGTTGCGGAGTGCTCGACGGTAACTTTCAGAGAAGTGCCATCTGGTCCGCGAAGCTTGTTGCGAACAAAGTCCGATGCTTTACCCAGCACATTCGTTCCGTTCACGGCAACGATCTTGTCACCGAATTTTAGTTTTCCCTTTAATGCAGCGGAACCGGGAAAGGTTGCGAGAATGTATGTCGCCGAGCGGCCGCCACGTTCAAAATTTGCGATGGACGCTCCGATGCCGGTGTAACCGCTGCGTTCGTCTTCGAGCATCTCCTTCCATTCGGCCGGATCGAAGTAGTTAGAATGTGGGTCAAGCGTTCTAAGAGCTCCGTTTATCGTCGATCGCGTAAGGTCTTTTATTTCTATTTTTCTTCCATCTATATGGTGGCGGCGAATGATCTCTTCAGCCTCAAGGATCTCAGCGGAGATCGCCGAGTGACGCGAATTCGAGTCGGCCGAGCCGCCCGACGCCGTAAAGGAGCTGCCTGTGTTCAAATTGAATGGTTCGGAGCCCTCGTTGAAAGGAGACTTCGTTTGGGCGATACCCACGTTGGCGAGCATTGAGAACAAAACGGCAATACAATAGGCGAAACGTAGGTTGTTCATAGTCGCTTTGACGAAAAGTATAGTTCAGCAATTCCATACTCGGGAACGAGGCGATTCTCCGGTGCTGCGAGATAAGTCTTGAAGAATTTATTCTATAAAAAAATTCATCAAGGATAACTACATTTGCACACTTAAATGGCTAATCGCCTTCGATTTCCAGCAGTTTGATAAAGATCTTTAATTGTTTCAAAATCAGGACATGGTCGAACAAAATGCAAATGATCTGAACTCCCGATTACGGCGGCTGATCGAGACGATCGACATCGCGAATATCCTGACCGATCCGCTTACAAGATCGATCAACGATCTGCTCGCGGTGGCGGCAGCCAAGCTCGATTCCGACGAAGCGTCGGTGCTCATACGCGATGGAAATGGCGGCGATCTGCGGTTTTTGGCGGCCATAGGACAGGTTGCCGATCAGTTGCTGAATATGCAGGTGCCGGCCGGGAAGGGAATTGCCGGCTTCGTTCTAATGTCCGGGCAACCGATGGCGGTTTCGGACGCCGGCGAAGACGAGACCTTTTATGCTGAGGTCGATAGGGCGACAGGTTATTCGACTCAGTCAATTCTCGCTACGCCCCTGCGATTTAAGGATGAGATCGTTGGCGTTCTGGAATTCATAAATCGTCGCGGGGCACCGCCGTATCCGCCGTTCACAAGTGACGAAATGGACATCGCCGGAGTTTACGCCGACGCTATTGCGTCCTTGGTCAATGCTTACGAAGCCGCAAAACTTCTTCGCGATCTAAGCACAAAGGTCCTCGCTAATTCGGATGAGTCGGATCTGGCTGCCACCCGTTCTTGGCTCGCCGCATCGCGTGACTCAGCCGAGCATAGAGAACGCATGGACCTCGCCGTCCTTCTCCGTGAAGTCGCCAGTCGCGGCGACGCCGAAAGAAAACTCTGCAAACAACTTCTTGAATCCATCGTCAGCTACTCCGACGAGAAGGGAGAGACGAGTTATCTTAGTTTTTGAGGAGAAGATTGGCCACGAACAGACACCAACGGTCACGAACAAGAAAGATATGGCTGATATAGTTGAGAAAGAACTATCGTATGAAATATGTGGTGCGGCTTTTAAGGTTCGTGACGAACTTGGCTACGGTTTTCTTGAAAAGGTATATGAAAACGCGCTTGCAATCGCGATGCGTGAAGCCGGACTTTTGGTTGAGCAACAGGTTTTGATGAACGTAATGTTCCACGGGCACGTTGTCGGAACTTATATCGCCGATCTGGTAGTTGAAGGAAAAATAATTGTCGAGGTTAAAGCAACCGATCAAATTACCAAAGCCCATCTCGCACAGACACTAAACTACTTAAAGGCAACCGGATTTGTGCTCGGAATCATTCTAAACTTCAATAAGGTCAAGGTAGATGTAGAAAGACTGGTTTTGTGACAAATGATTTCTGTTCCTTGTTCGTCTCCTGTACGTGTTGTTCGTGGCTAACTTCTTTATGTCCGTTGTAGATGAATCAGAGTTTTTAGGGACGATGTCGGCTTATTTTGCGCCGAGGCACGATTGGCGTGGGGCGACCGGTCGGGGTGTGACGGTGGCGATCGTGGATAGTGGGATCGAGACGGAGCATCCGGATCTGAAGGGCAAGGTCGTTGAGTCGGTCGAAGCTCGCATCGAAGGGAATCGCGTTGTTTTCGATCCGTCGACGGAGGGCGATTCGGCAGGGCATGGGACGGCTTGCGCAGGGATCATCGGGCGGATCGCACCTGATGCGAAGTTCGCAAGTATTAAGGTGCTCGGTGCCGGCGGATTGGGCGACGGACAGGTATTCCTTGCGGGCCTCGAGTACGCGATCAAGAAGAAGTACAAGGTGATCAACCTCAGTCTCGGCACGACGAAGCCGCAGTTCTTTTCGCCGCTGCACGATATGCTGGATCGAGCCTATCAAGCCGGATGTATTGTGGTCGCCGCGGCAAATAACCTGCCTCAGCCGAGCTTTCCCTCAGTCTTTTCTTCGTCGCTGATCTCAGTGATCAAATCCGACGAGACCGATCCGCTTAAATTCGGCTTCCGGTACGGTGATGTTATCGAATTAACCGCTCCCGGCATCAATGTTCGAACTGCCTGGCTTGGCGGCGGCCATCGCAACCTGACGGGAAACAGTTTCGCGTGCCCGCACATCGCCGGCATCATCGCCCGCTTCGTCGAAGGCTACCCCAATCTCACCCCATTCCAAGTCAAATCCGCCCTCTACGCCATCGCGAGAGAGAATTCGGCACAGTGACACGCCAGTGAAGACGTACGTCACGCGGGTGAATATCGCTCTAAGGGATGCGAATCACGTAAGGCTTGTCGATGTTTTGTTTATCGGGCCCTACCGTGATCCTGTTACGTTTTGGATCGATCTGAATCGTTCCGTCATATCGGTCGCCGATGCCGAATTCTCCTCGTCGACGCAATACAAGTGCCTGTCTGCGTGCTCCGTTTCCTTCGTACTCAAAATCAACGAGAGCCTCGACTAACAAAAGGCTCTGAAACACTCCGGTGCCGCCCGCATTGTCGAATGTACGAATAACGTGATAGCCATTCTGAAGGCGACCCAAGTGCTTGTACGAAAACCAACCGGTTTCTTTAACATATTTCTGCGTTAGGTCCACAAAAACAAATCCATCTGCTCGCGTTTCGTAGTCGCCGAAATATCGGTTTGTATCGAACGTACCTTCTACGTCGATTGCTATAGGCCCTGGCAAGGGATCGGCCACCCACGATACCAAGTCTTTCACCGCTCTTGGGTGAATGGTCTTTCCTCGATAGGTGAAGCTCTTGTTTATTTCCGCGAGTTGTCGCCCAATCGGAATTTTAGGCCCGCCTTTGTCCTGCCCGTTTAAGGCAACAGCAAGACACAACAGAATTACAGGCACGAGTAAAAATCGATTTATATATTTCATAGGGCGGCGGATCCAGGCAACATCAGCCAAGAAGTACAATATCGTTGACAGTATCCCACATTCGGATACTATCAACGACATTTTTCTGACGACCGACTACGCCGACCGCGTCGCCATCTAAAGAGTGTTAGAATCCCAACTAGAAGCCCGAGGCTGCAGCGTGACGTGGATGTGAGCGGACGCGATCAATGTCCAAGCCCGAACGTGAGTAAGGGCCGCGTTTTACGGGAAGTCTATTTTAGGGCTGTTTAGGATAGTTCTTTTTGTACCACTCTCTCAAATTCGCTTGCAACTGTAACCGATTCTTCCTTTTGCTGACATACGAATGGTAGGCGTAAACACCTTCCGTCTCATATTCTTTCTGAACATCCTTGGGTAATAACTCGACAAAGCTAATGTCGGCCATTCGAACGAGAACGAAGTACGCGACGTCGCCTACCTTCGTGTCGGTTGGTCCGGGAATCCCCCTCGGATCCTTCATTGGAGTTGTATCGGAAAGTTTATCAATTAAGCATGGAAAGACAGAAGAACCTGCTTCAACAAGGGCTTGATGAGCAACATCATCAGCGGGATTACCGGGTCGAGAGAGATGTTTAATCTCCGCGATCCGTGAGCAGAGAGTATTCGGATTTGTATTTACCTCGCGGGATGCCGTAGGCATTGGCGTGGGTGATGTTTCTGCAAGCGACGATTGAGCGACCGACCGGCACGATAAGCCGGTACTCACGATAAATAGAAGAATTTCTACGTTCAAACGTCCCATGAGGGTAATTAATTCAGATGTCGTTGACAGTATCCCACATTCGGGTACTGTCAACGACATTTTTCTGACTACTGACTACGCCGGCCGCGTCGCCATCTCGCGGAGCCGCTCGCCGGACGGTCGGGTTTTATGAGTTGCCACTTGCTTTAGCTAGTGGACAGCCTGAAAAAAAGTTCCGGGCTTTAGCCCAAAGAGTTTCGGCTAAAGCGCGGAATGTTTGCACCTCATCCACTAGCTGAAGCTAGTGGCAACTTACGCCTACGGCGTTGTGACGACGGTGTAGATCGGGGAGAGGTTGCCTATTGGGTCGTTCTTTTTGAGCAGAACGCCGCGATTACAACCCAAATCACCACGATTTAGGTCTGACTTACTCTGATTACAACCTAAATCACCACTATTACACCTCAAATCGTCACGATTACAACCTAAATCACCACGATTACACCTCAAATCGTGACGATTACAACCTGAATCGTCACGATTACAACGTCAATTGCCGTGGTTACAACTAGAATCGACACGATTGCAACCTAAATTACCGTGATTACAATTCAAATCAACTCGATTACAACTCAATTCACCCCAATTTCAATCCAAATCGTGGCTGTTAGCACCGAAAACAACGTCCACCAAAGCCGCTCCAACACGAGAAAAGCACATAAACACGGGCTTTTGGATCATTATAGATATAAATTAACGAGCCTCGTGCCTGACATCTGCTGCATTTGAACGTGTCCGTTCAGCCTGAGCCTACCGAAAGATACCACCACAACCCAACCACGCCCCGCCGCCGGAGGGCGGAAACGCGACTGTTAAGGAGCTTGCCATGCGTGGTAATTAGACTCGGCACACTTATTCGGACGCTCGACTGTGTACGGACGGAAGAGCACACTTCCTTACGGTCGTGTTTCTGCCCCGATGTCATTCTGCCCTAGGCGTTGAAGTCTTCGGCGGAGGCGGGGTCTAGTTCCCAGCGGTCTTGGTCGCGTTTTTCGAGTTTTTCTTCGCCGCCGAGGGGTTCGTTGTCTTCGTAAGTGAGGCCCATGGCTTCGCCTAGTTCTTCGACCACGCTTTGATCGGGCGTCGGGTTGCCGCCGCCGACAGATTCTTCGCCGACAGCTGAATCTTCCCAAGCCGCATCGACATCGCCGCCCGAAAGCGTGGGCGAACTGTCGGTATTTTCCTCGAGTTTGTCGATATATTGGTCGAGAGTGCCTTCGTTCACTTTCGCAGCGTCCGCAAACTCAGCGGCCACTTCTGCATCAGGTTCGGCGTCAAGCAGCTCGTGACTATTATTCCGTTCGTTATTACTCATTTTTTTTCTCCTGCCATAGATTACGCCAGGTCAATGGCGAACTCTGTATGCTAAGTAACAATCGGATGAAGAAGGTAGCCACGAACCGACACCAACAGGACAAGAACAAAACGAGTTTTCTTTCTTGTTCGTGTCGTGTTCGTGCGGTTCGTGGCCTCTGTATGGTAATGAACAATCGGATGAAAAAGGTAGCCACGAACCGACACCGAGAGGACACGAACAAAGCGAGTTTTCTTTCTTGTTCGTGTCGTGTTCGTGCGGTTCGTGGCAAACTCTTCTCCTCTCGAGCTTTTTGCTTTTTGTTGTTTGAAATGGTTTGATTAAATGTATTAAAAACCAACTAAGGTTGGGACTCTTAATTACTGAAAATATGTCTGAATCATTTAAATTACCGCCGCTGGAACTTGAGGAATATTCTCTGGAGAACGGCTTGCGGGTTGTGCTTAATTACGACAATTCGGCGCCGGTCGTGTCGGTCGCGGTTTACTATAACGTCGGTTCGCGAAACGAACGGGCGGACCGCACGGGGTTTGCTCATTTGTTTGAACACATGATGTTCCAGGGAAGTGAGAACGTCCCGAAAGCCGGGCACTTTCAACACATTATGAAAGCCGGCGGCACGATGAACGGCACGACTTCGAGCGAACGGACCAACTATTACGAGACGCTGCCGGCGAATCAATTGCCGCTTGCTCTTTGGCTCGAAAGCGACAGAATGCGTTCACTGGCAGTGACCCAGGAGAATCTGGACAATCAACGCGAGGCCGTCAAGGAAGAGAAGCGTCTGCGATACGATAATCAGCCTTACGGACAGATCTTTGACCTCATCAACGAGATGATCTACAAGAATTTTGCCAACTCGCACTCGACGATCGGTTCGATGGAACACCTCGACGACGCTACGGTCGAGGACGTGCAGGAATTCTTCAGGATCTACTACGCGCCGAACAACGCCGTGCTTGTTTTGTCCGGTGCATTCGACGCAACGGACGCAAAAAAGCTGATCGAGGACTATTTCGGTGATATAAATTCACAGCCTCTACCGCCTGCGCTCGACGTCAGCGAACCGGTTGAGGTCGCCTCAAACTACAAAGAGTGGGAAGACAAACTCGCACCGTTCCCCGCGTTTCTAATCGGCTGGAAGATACCGGAGAGACGTTCGCCGGAGTTTTATGCTTTGTACCTCGCCGGTAAGGTTTTGTATGACGGGGATAGTTCGCGGCTTTATCAGAAGCTTGTTAAGGGCGAAGAATCGGTGATCCAACTGTTTGGTTTCACCGACGAGCGTCGCGGGCCGTCGAGTATCTTCGTCGGGGCAATTCCAAAGCCTGAAAAAGACCTGAGCAAGATCCGCGAAACGATAATGAACGAGATCAAAGATCTCGCCGCCCACGGACCGACTGCGGAAGAGATGGAAAAGATCGAGAATCAGTTAATTAACGACTCGGTCCGGATGCGTCAGTCATCGATGTCGCGTGCCCAACAAATTGCGGAGTTCGCGTTGTACGACGGCGACCCGACGATCGTTAATACCGAACTCGAATCATTGCTCGCGATATCCGCGAGCCAGATCCGCAACGCTGTCGGCAAATTCCTAAACACGGAAAACCGTGCGTTGCTTGATGTCGTTCCGTTAGCTAAGGACTAGGAATTGAGAGCAGAGTCGCAAAGGAGCAAAAACGCAAAGTTTTTCTTCCTTTGCATCTTCGCCACTTGGTGTCCTTGTGTTAAAAAATCTTTTTATGACTCCAGAATTACGAAAAACTGCTCCGGCGCCGCTTACTCCGGTTTCTTTTGATATCCCGCAACCGATCCGGACGACGCTGGGCAACGGTTTGCGTGTTGTGATCTTTCAGGACGAACGGTTGCCGCTTGTGAGCTATCGTCTCGCGTTCTTCTCGGGAGATATTAACGACCCGGAAGGTGCGACAGGACTCACTTCGGCGATGACCTCGATGTTGACAGAGGGAACGGCCGAACTCTCGAGCCTGCAGCTTGCCGAGAAGGTCGAACGCCTCGGTGCAAGTATCTCGGCGGGGTCGTCGGATGATTTCACAACGGTCGCGGCGTCCAGCCTGTCGCTTTATGCCAAAGAGATCCTTCACCTTATGGCGGACGTCGTTCTGCGTCCGACCTTTCCCGAGAGCGAGTTGGACCTTTACCGGCGGAATACGATCGAGAATTTGAAGTTCCAGCGTTCGCAACCCGGCTTCCTGGCGGGCGAGCAGGCCGCGAGACTGATCTACGGTGATCATCCTTACTCAAAGGTCTCACCGAATGCAGAGGACATCGAGAAGCTGGATCGCGATGTGTTGGTGAAGTTCCACGCTGATCGCTTTGTACCGAATAACGCCATATTTATTGTTGTCGGCGATGTGAAAAGAGATGAATTCCTAGCGGACCTGAACGAGCTTTTTGGCGATTGGCAACAGGGAAGCAGCGTGACGAACGATTTCGCAAAGCCGCCGACTCGCAGTGCCCGCAGTCTAACGATCGTCGACCGCCCGGGTTCAGCTCAGTCGAATATTGTTCTAGCGAATCTCGGCGTGAATCGGAGCGACCCCGATTTTTTCCCGCTAATCGTCATGAATCAGGTTCTCGGAGCCGGAGCTTCGTCGCGTGTATTCATGAATTTACGCGAGGAAAAAGGCTACACGTACGGTGCGTACACCAGGCTTGAGAACAAACGCCTCGCGGGAGATTTTGAAGCTACGGCTGAGGTTCGCACGTCCGTGACGGGCGATTCGCTCAAGGAGTTTTTCTACGAACTCGAGAGAATTCGAGTCGATAAGGTTGGCGGTGATGAACTGACCGATGCCAAAAACTTCTTGACCGGTGTTTTCCCGCTGCGTGCTGAAACGCAAAGCGGATTGAGTTCGCTGATCGTCAACCAGCATCTATACGACCTGCCTGAAGATTACCTGCAAACCTATCGTGCAAAGGTCGATGCGGTTACTGCCGAAGATGTTCTCACGGTCGCTCAAAAGTGCGTCAGGCCCGACGAAATTGCCATTGTCATCGTGGGCGATGCAGAAGAAGTTCTGCCGCAGGTGACGAGTTATGCAGATTCAGTCGAGGTCTTCGACACCGATGGTAACGTTCAGGACGTGACGAAGTACGCGAAGTCGGGCGATACCGGAACCGCAGATGTCGCCGGCAAATGGTCTCTCATTATTGATTTTCAAGGGCAGCAATTGCCGGTTTCGTTAACACTTGAGCAAGATGGTGAAAACGTCACCGGCGTTCTCGAGACAATGCTCGGAAATGGGAAGATCGCTGAAGGAAAGGTGACGGGAAACAAACTTGCCGCCACCGCGAATGCAGAAATGCAGGGACAGCCGATAGAATTTGTAATTGCCGGAAAAGTCGACGGAGACTCGATGAGCGGAACTCTGACGGCTCCGATCGTACCAGATCCGCTCTCGTTTACCGGCACACGTTAAGAAAAGTTGCCGCGAAAAGGCGAAAAAACGCATAATAGAAATTATTCCTATTTTGCGTTTTTTGCGCCTTTTCGCGGTTGAACTAGATTGCCTCGGCGAAAACCTTGCGAAATAAAAAGTTTTGAGTTGTGAGTGGGAGCCTTCTTTTTCAGCCTCATGGAGAAAGGCGGACGGGTTAAGATCACAACTCAAAACATTTGGCGTGCCTGTTTCGGCACTAACCTGCTCGGCGCATCGGTGCGACGGAATCCACGTTTCTATTTAAGACCTGCAAATGTTCGATCAGATCGGACGCTCCGCGCTTTGAAAGCTCGTCGACGCGGCATTTTAGCAAATGTGAACACTCATTTTCCGCATCTATCCCGCCTTCGCGGGCGATCGCCCGGATCATCCCAAGCTGTTTAGCCGTCACCATATCGCCGAGACTTCTAGCAACGGCATCGACAAATGGTCGCTGCTCCGTGTTCGGCGGAACGTC
>JAYSZT010000179.1:0-4047 GCA_043737915.1 Acidobacteriota bacterium | reverse complement strand
TTCACTTTACCCCAAGTTTCCTGCGTTTCCCCCTTAGCTTTTTGAGCCTCGCCCTCAGCCTCAAGTTCGGGATCGTTAGTCACCTCGCCCGCCTTGTCCTTGACCCAGCCCTTTGCCTGTTCCCACTTTCCTTCGACTTCATCTTTATTTGGTGTTGACATATTTTTTCCTCCCTACAGAGCCAAGGATAAAACCGCGCGACCCATCGGTCTGTGCGATAGATTACAGACGAGATATTTACAGAAATTGGCCGACCGACACCACAGCTGTTGGATTTCGTCATCGACAGCACGACGAGACCACGACGCCGATCGCTGCCCGTTACAAAGCATTGGGAGGCTCCTACGCCGACTGCCTCGCCGCCGCCCTCGCCAAACACCACAAAGCCATCCTCCTAATCGGCGACTATGAATTCCAACAAATAGAAAAAGAAAACTTAATAGTCTGGCTCTAAAGACGGCAGGCTCAATCGCCCCACTTGTAACCCGTCACTTGTCACCCGTCCTTAATTCTGCATTCTGCATTCTAAATTTTTTATTGAGTACGGCTTCGCCCTCCGATGATCGGAAACGGCTACGCCTTTCCGGCCCCGTCACCCCAAAAATCCCCGCAGTCCGCAAAGCGGTCGACAACCTTTCCGTCGCAGACCGTTGGCTTTTGCGACAGAGGTGGTTCAGTATTGGCAAACAAACTGTAACGGTTGATAGAATAGTAGGAATCAAGAATTTAAAGAATGAAACGACATTATTACTCGGACACAATTCAAGATTTTCTTAGAACCTCACCAATCGAGGTTCTAGGAGAGTTGGTTGATAATAATGAATTCCCAACGGAGTTAACCCAAAGAACGGCATGGAAATATCAGATTGACGCTCTCAAATCGATCCTTTCTCACTCTGAAGGGCTACTATTTTTCGAATACGCCATACCGCGGATGGGAAGGCGTATAGATGTGGTTTTGATAATCAAGAATGTGATCTTCGTCCTTGAGTTCAAAGTTGGCGAAAAGGATTTCTTACTCAGTGGCATCGACCAGGTTTGGGATTATGCCCTGGACTTGAAGAACTTCCACGAAACAAGTCATGACCATTTTGTCGCCCCGATATTAATCGCAACCTCGGCGCTCTGCGACGCTTCAACGATTGCCTTGAGGGCCGATCAAGATCGGCTCTTTGTACCAATAAAAGCAAATTCGGAAGGCGTTGCTACAGTGATTGATGCAGTTCTCCTTGCCGCCGATGGCTCCGACATTAATGGTGAAACCTGGGTTGCGGGACGATACTCGCCGACACCGACAATTATTGAGGCGGCAACCGCTCTTTATAGTTCACATACCGTTGCAGATATTTCGCGTTCTGATGCGTCAGCGACCAATCTTCGTGAGACAAGCTCGGCGGTTTCCGAAATCATCGCTCGATCAAAGGCGAATGATGAAAAAGCGATTTGCTTTGTGACGGGTGTGCCGGGCGCTGGAAAAACACTTGTAGGTCTGGATATTGCAACCAAATATCTCGACGCCGTAGGTGGAAGTCAAAGCGTTTTTCTTTCTGGCAACGGCCCCTTAGTGGCGATTTTGACCGAAGCATTGGCCCGTGACGCTGTAAGGCGAGGCTCTAAAAACGGAGTGAAAATTCGAAAGGGCGAAGCTCGTAGCAAGGTGAAGGTCTTTATCCAGAACGTCCATCATTATCGAGACGAGTACCTAAAAGATACGTCCGCTCCGATAGACCATGTGGCAATTTTCGACGAAGCTCAACGTGCATGGAATCTTTCACAAACCGCAGATTTTATGAAGCGGAAAAAGAATCAGCCCGATTTTAAGCAGTCGGAGCTGGAATTTCTGATTTCATGTCTAAATCGACACGCGGATTGGGCTGTTATCATTTGTCTTGTTGGCGGAGGACAAGAAATCAATCGAGGAGAAGCTGGAATAGGAGAATGGCTCGATTCGCTCAATCGATCGTTTCCTGACTGGAAAATATATATCTCCGAAAGACTGACGGATTCCGAATATGCGGCGGGCGATGCATTAGAGCGTATCGATTTCAAAGAGAATCTTCGTTTGAACGAAAAACTCCATTTAGGCATTTCGATGCGTTCCTTCCGTGCGGAACGAGTTTCCTCTCTTGTAAAGAACGTACTCGATCTAGAAATTGACGCAGCGCGCGAAGATCTTGAGGCCGTTATTGAAAGATATCCAATTGTATTGACTCGCAATTTGAGCAACGCGAAACAATGGCTTAAAACTAAAGCCCGCGGAAGCGAGCGATACGGCATCGTCGTTTCTTCTAGCGCCCAACGGCTCAAGCCGTTGGCTATCGATGTAAAGTCACCAATGAACCCAGTGAACTGGTTCCTTGAAGGAAAAGACGACGTTCGGTCATCGTATTATTTGGAAGATGTAGCTACGGAGTTCCATGTTCAAGGCCTCGAACTAGATTGGTCTTGCGTAACTTGGGATGCGGATTTTCGCCTCACCGGAAAAGAATGGAGCACTCACTCGTTCGTAGGCAATAAATGGCATGTCGTACACAAACCAGATCGAAAACAATATCTCAAAAACGCCTATAGAGTTCTGTTGACGAGAGCTAGACAGGGCATGGTGATAGTTGTTCCTGATGGGGACTCTGAAGACATGACTCGCAAATCAGAGTATTACGACTCGACATTTAGTTATCTAAAGAGCATTGGTTTCGAAACAATTTAACTTAATTCCCTCCAGAGCTTTCTTGTCGTCACAGGCGACGGATATAAAAGCCTAGGGTGAAGGCATGGCGGAACCCTGGGTCAGATTGGTCGATTTGATCCGTCCAGGTAGGTGACGAACACCGTCCACTAGATTGTTTGTCGCCTTCGGCGACAGGAATTGCGTTGAATTCCATTTCCTAGGGTTTCGGCCTTTTCCGCCTGCACCCTAGGCTTTAATATTTGTCACCGTTGGTGACAGGAAACGAAAAAAAGCCTCGTTGATCACTCGACGAGGCTTTACTGTTTACGCCCTTACTACCGTGCGGGCTTTTGCATTCTGCTTACGCTGAAGCCTTATCACCTTTCTTTTCGCGTTTCAGGCCGCCGATCTGGACCATTGGTTCGGCTTTGATCTGGGCTTTGTCCATGACCATTTGCTGGTAGAGTTTGCGCATCATTTGCATTTCCTCGGCAGCGGTTTTGGGGCCTTCCATTTCGGGTTTGTTCGGACGGGCGAGATCGACTTCGTTAAGGATCAGGCTGTGCGAAGCGTCGCCCATTTCGACATTTTTTCCGCGGGCGAAAACGTCGTGGCGGCCGTGCTCTTTGTACCATTGAGCGACGGTCGCATTTTGGTGCATGTGCTCGATGATGTTGCGCCATCCGATACCGGTGTTATATGCACAGAACGAAATTTCGCCCTCTTGCGTGCCGTACGGGATGATGCACATTTCGGTGCGGCGGAAATCGTAGTTGAATAGATCCTGAAACCACATTCCGGCGATAAACAGGAAATTCCACGGGTCCTGACGGCGTTTCTCGATGTCTTCGGCAGTGCGGTCGCCGCCGACCTTGCCGTAATCTTTGCCCGAGAGGCCAAACGATTTGTCGAACTTCATCAGGATGCCCTTGAGCGTCAATGATTTGGGTGCACCGTACGGGTTGTAGTTCTTAAGAAGTGCAAGGCCCATCATCAGATTCGAGAACCATTTGCCGCGAGCCGTATCGGTGATGTGCTGCATGTCTTTGACGAGCCCCGGGATTGAAAGGAACTGCGGCACAGGTGCCATTTCCTTTGTTTCCTTATTGACCATCACCGCCGTGCCGACGCCGCAGTTCGGGTGGCAGCCGCATGAAACCTGACCCCAATCGCTCTCAGGACCGTGAACAACGTCCGCAAAATCAGCAAACGCTCCCATCAGGCTGAGCGGGAACCAGTCGCGTGTCGGTTCCGTGATCCCGACCTGATCTTGCACGTCGTGTGCGAGATGGGCCAACGTGTAACGCTGCTGCAGACGACGCTGCTCGGTGATCAGTTCATCGCGGCCGGTGAACGACACTGGCTGAAACGCGATGAAC
>JAYSZT010000178.1:0-9233 GCA_043737915.1 Acidobacteriota bacterium | reverse complement strand
CAATCTATCGAGCGTAAATGTTTCAGGTTTTTCTGAATCATCGTTCTGCGATAGAATTGTCTGCGAATCGCGAGATGCTTCGCCGCAGGCGACAAGTTATGGAAATATTTGTTTACAGAAAAGACGCCCAAAAGGTTGAAGAAGGATTTTCCCGCGAAGAGCTTCCGGCGTTGCTCGCCGATCAGACGAATGTCGTCTGGGTCGATCTGCAAGGCGAAACCCCAGAGAAACAGGCTGAGGCAAAGGATGTTTTGCTGAATGTTTTCAACTTTCACCCGCTGACGGTCGAAGACTGCATCGAAACGCGCAACCAGCCAAAGGTCGAGGCATTCGAGGATTATTTATACTTCATCGTCCACGGCGTTAAGCCCGGCGAAACTAACGCTTCGAATCTCGCTACGAAAGAACTCGATGGCTACCTCGGCGCCAACTTCGTCGTGACGTTCCACGTTCTTCGGTTTCAGAGCATTAAGAAGGTAAAACAACACATTCGCAGCAACACCTTCGTCTGCAAACGCGGTGCCGCTTATCTTTTGCACAGAATTCTTGACGAACTTGTCGATCTATATATGCCGGTGGTCGACGATTTTGATAATGCGATCAATACTCTCGAAGACCGCGTACTCGATATGCGGCACACCAACAACTCAGTACTCGGAGAGGTGATGGATCTGCGGCGGAGCGTCGCCCGTTTGAAGCGTATCTCGTCGCGGCAACTCGAGGTCTTGTACCGAATGTCACACGGCGAATTTCCGCAAATACCGACAAACGTATTGCCATTCTTTCGCGACGTTCACGACCATTTGCTTCGTATCTCAGATCTTTCGGAAGGCTATCGCGACCTCGTCGCCGGCCTCTTCGACATCCACTTCGCCGTCGTCGGCAACCGCACCAACGACGTCATGAAAACCCTCGCCGTCCTCTCCGCCATTATCCTTCCGCTGTCACTGATCGCCGGCATCTACGGCATGAATTTCGAAAACATGCCCGAGCTCAAAAGCTCCCACGGCTACTTCCTCACCCTCGGCTTCATGGCTCTCATCACCATCATATTACTGATCTATTTCTGGCGCCGAGGTTGGATCTTCCAACGAGAAACCGAGATCGTTCTCCCAAAAAGGATCGATGACCAGGAAGATGCTCTGCAAGAGAACTGATCCCCAGATTTCTTACTCCAATACTTCTTCGCCCCTTTACGTCTTTGCGAGAAACCTTCTTTTTTATCTTTCCAGCAATTTCTGCACCTGCAGGTCGCCTAATCCGTAGACTCCGGCACGGCGGGTGAATTCGGGGAAGATGTCTTCTAATTCTTGCTTTCCGGTCGCGTCGATCTCAGTCAGTATCTCGGCCGGGCGCGTGTCTCGATCAATGGCGGCTTGACAAACTTCGGCGAGGTATCGAAAACATCGAGATTGTGTGTTTGAGAGTTCTTTGACTGCCGCAAAATCGCCTTTTCTGAAGGCATTCCACAACGCGGCACCGAGCTGGATGTCCTCAGGCGTGAAATAAATGCGTTGGTCGTAACAGGTTTTGAGATCTTCCGCGCTGAGTTTACCGAATCCGTTCCAGCGATCTTCTAGCGAAAGCACAACCGGCTCGACCCGATAAGCAGCTGCTCCCGATTCATGCAGCAGCCAAAGGCAAAACCACATGTTCACGCTGCAGAATAGTTCGTATTCGAACCAGAGATTTACTTCCGCGTGTTCGTCCAGATCTAGCAATTTCGCAAGTTCGTCGGCGACGGTTTCGTGATAAACGATCTCGTCTTCAGCATATTCGGACAAAATAAACCTAGCTCGCTGATCCCAGAATTCCGTCAAACTATCAGCATCGACATCGCCAACTACGAGGCATTCGCGGCAGACGATCACATCGCCGCTGATACCGGACTTAGTAAATTCCGCAATCAGCGAATCGCCGGGCAAAACGTGATAGCTCATAACATCATAAACGCGGCATAGCCGATCGCGAGGCAAACGCCGGCATAAACACCGGCCAGGATGTCATCCGCACAAACGCCAATGCCGCCCGGCAAGATCTGAAGCGCATCGATCGGATAAGGCTTCCAGATATCGAATAGGCGAAAGAGCAGAAATCCCGCAAGCACAAACGGCCAACTTATACCGAACGGCACGAACATGAACGTAATAAGCTGTCCGATAACTTCGTCAACAACCGCCTCAGACGGATCTTTATTGCCGAGTAGCGAAATGGAACGCCCCGACGCCCAAATACCGACCAGAGTAAAAACCGTAAAAAGTATTCCGATCTCCGCGTAAACAAGTGCCGAGGTTTGCTCTAACCTGAATCCGCGTTCAACGAAGAAGACCCCTTCCGTTCCGCCCAACCATCCGGCCGCAAGGTATACAAGAACGCCAACCGCCGACCCGTAAGTTCCCGGTGCCAACGGCAGATAGCCAACCCCAAACGTCGTTACCGCTAAAGAGAAGTAATCGACGATGCCGCTTGGTTTTCGTTTCTCGACCGATTCCTTCATACGGTTTTGCAGATGCCGACCAACCTAAAACTCGATTCCCTGTTGGGCAAAGATCCCGACGTGGAACGGATGTTTGATCTCGGTCATTTCGGTGACGAGATCGGCTTCTTCGATCATTTTCGCGAGGGCATTGTCGATATTTCGTCCGGTTAAAATTAAATGAAGGTGTGGTTGGCTCGCCCGAACGGTTCGGATCTCCGCGATCACCGCATCGATATCGAGAAAGCCGTAGCTCAAAACGTAAAGCAGTTCGTCGAAGACAAGTACGTCGAGATCGCCGTTACGCATCTTTTCGACGCACAACGCCCATGTTTCTTCGCTGGTTTTGATGTCCTGAGTTTTGTCGTTCGTGTCCCACGTGAAGCCGTCGCCCATCGTGTGAACCTCGATGCCGAGCTTGTCGAACGATTCGTGCTCGCCATAACGGTCCGTCTTCGATTTCATGAACTGGATCATGCAGCAGTTCATTTCACGGCCAGCGGCACGCACCAAAACGCCGATCGCGGCGGTCGTTTTGCCCTTGCCATCGCCGGTATTGAGAATCAAAAGTCCCTTTGTATTCTCGCGATAATCATCTCGCCGCCACTTGTAACGTTTTTCTGCCATAAATCAGAATTGCCTGCTCGAGCAGGCGGAAAAATCTTAATTAAACGACAACGAACCAAACCCTATTTTGTAATTCGTATTGCCACCTACGAAGGCAGCCCGGAGCCGTTGTGACCGTTGCCGTTATTGCCGTTGCCGTTGCCGTTATTGTCGAGCACTGCTTGCAAGGCTTTTACGATCCTGGATTCCGCCTCGTCCCAGTTTCCTTCGATCTTTAGCCCCGACGCGTTCTTGTGGCCGCCGCCGCCGAACGATTCGGCGACCTTGGCAACGTTGATATCACCTTTCGACCGCAGACTTACACGGAACTTGTCAGCTGCAACTTCCCGCATATAAACCGCCGCTACCACGTCTTTCGCAGCCAGCGGAATATTTACAAAGCCGTTATTATCCCCATCGATGGCACCTGAATCATCTTCCATTTCCAGTGTTTGGCGTAGTGAGGCGATTCGTCCGGACCCATCGCGTTTGACGGTCGAAAGAACGCGGTGCATGAGTTCGATACGTGACCACGGATAGTTGTTATAAACGGCCTCGCCGATTGTTGAGGGACGTGCACCGGCCTTGATAAGCTCGGAGGCGACCTTTAGAGTGCGGTCGGAGGTGTTTGGGAAATGGAACGAGCCTGTATCTGTGACGAGCGCCATATAGACGCATTCGGCGATCTCTTTGGTAATGCGGCCGCCGATGGCTTTGCAAAGGTTGTAGATCATCTCACCGACTGCAGAAGCGGTCGAATCGATCCAGTTGATCGTTCCGAAATGCTCGCTCGTCGAGTGGTGGTCAATGTTTACTGTGAACTGGTCGTGAAGACCGGCGATACCGGGACGCGAGATGTCGCTGCATTCGATCACAAAAACAGCGTCGTACTTTCCGTCGATCTCCTTTACGTCGCGGATCTCATCGGCTCCCGGCAAATTCATGTATGCGGGCGGCACTTCGCCGTTCACGATCACCTCGGCAGTTTTACCGAGCGAACGCAGCAGCCAGCAAAGCCCCAACGACGAACCGACACCATCGCCATCCGGCTTGATATGCGTAGTTATCGCGAACTTGCTCTTATTTTCAATTAACTCTACTACTTGACTTAGCACGTTTTAGAAAGTGAACGGTGACAGGCAAACAGTGACAGGTTGATCAGAAGATCTCCGCTTTCACTTGTCACCTGTTACTCGTCACTTGTTTCTTCCTTTTCAAATTCTCCCTTGATCTCGAGATCCTGAAGGATCTCAGTGACACGCGAGGCATTTTCCTCAGCCGTGTCGCGTACAAAATGTATATGGGGCGCGTGCCGCAGATCGAGGTTCATCGCAACCTGTTGGCGGACAAATGTCGATGCATTACGCAAAGTCTTAAGTGCCGCCGCGATCTCGTCATCGTTCCCTCGGATCAGCACGAAGACCTTCGCATCACGCAGATCGCTCGCCACCGTCACATCAGTGACCGTCACCATCACGAGCCGCGGATCGTCGAGTTCAAACCCGACAACCTCACCGATCTCAACTTTCAATGCTTCCGCAAATCTCTCCGGCCGCCGCATACTCGTTTACAACTCCGTTGCGGCCGTCCGTTCGATGATGAACGCCTCGATCACGTCTTCGAGTTTGATATCGTTGAAATTTACCAGACTGATACCGCACTCGAAGCCCTGCTTGACCTCATTCGTGTCATCCTTAAATCGTTTGAGGGCCGAAATGTCGCCTTCCCAGGTGACAACGCCGTCGCGAATGAGACGTGCCTTCGCCTGACGGCGAATAAGTCCCTCGGTAACGCGGCAACCGGCGATCGTACCGACCTTCGAAACCTTGAACAGTTCCTGAACGATGGCCTTACCGAGAATGACCTCTTTCTCGATCGCGTCGAGCATTCCGATCATTGCTGCCGTGATCTCTTCTTCGACCTTATAAATGATCGAGTGGAGACGAATATCGACGTCCTCGTGTTTGGCAATATCGGCAACGCGAGCCTCTGGCCGAACGTTAAATCCGATAATAACCACGGCGGTCGATGCGTCATCCGCCTGCGTCGCCGAGGCGAGCAGAACATCCGACTCAGCGATCGCACCGACACCGGCACGGATCACGCGAACCTTGACCTTGCCGGTCGAAAGTTTTTCGAGCGTTCCCTTGAGGACCTCTACTGAACCCTGGACGTCGGCCTTGAGGATGACGAGCAATTCCTTGATCTCGGTCATTCCCAGCGATTCGATACCGCGTTTCGTCGTCTTGAGCATTGCGGCTTGACGAGCGAGCATCTGCCGTTGCTGAGCAATATCTTGAGCTCGTTCGACGTCGGCAACGACCTGGAACGTATCACCTGCCTGCGGCACGCCCTGCAGACCGAGTATCTCGACCGGCGTCGCCGGCAAAGCTTCCGTCACAGATTCCCCGCGATCCGAGAACATTGCCCGAACCTTGCCGGAGAACTGACCGACGATGAACGGATCGCCAACACGCAACGTTCCTTGTTGAACCAGAGCAGTCGCGACCGCACCGCGTCCCTTGTCGAGTTTCGCCTCGAGGACAACACCCGATGCACGACGCGTCGGGCTCGCGGTGAGTGCGAGAATATCTGCTTGCAGCAAGACCGTTTCAAGCAGCGTATCGAGATTCAGCCGCTGTTTGGCCGAAACCTCGACCATTTCCGTTTCGCCGCCCCACTCGACTGGTTGGACGCCGAGAGCCGAAAGTCCTTGTTTTACCTTGTCCGGATTTGCTCCGGGCTTGTCGATCTTGTTGATCGCGACGATGATCGGCACGCCGGCCGCTTTCGAATGCTCGACCGCCTCGATCGTCTGCGGCATAACGCCGTCATCGGCCGCGACCACCAGGATCACAATGTCGGTCGCTTTTGCACCACGGGCACGCATCATTGTGAAAGCTTCGTGACCAGGTGTATCGAGGAAAACCACACGACGCGGTTCCGCCGGATTGTCCGCATTCGGAACCATTACGCTGTAAGCACCGATGTGCTGCGTGATACCGCCCGCCTCGCCGTCGGCAACATTTTCCGAACGGATCGCATCTAGCAGCGAAGTTTTTCCGTGATCGACGTGTCCCATGACCGTGATCACCGGAGCACGCACGAGCTCAATATCATCAGCATCAGCCGCGATGAGCTCTTCGAATTCCTGTTCGATGACCATTTCTTCGAACGGAACGAAGCTCACTTCGAATCCAAAACCCGTGGCCATTTCCTTGGCCATTTTCTCGCCGATCGGCTGATTCAGCGTCGCAAAAATTCCCTTTTTGATCAGCAGTTGTACGATGTCACGCGGAGTGATGCCGAGAGCCTCGGCGAATTCGCGGATCGTTGCACCGTCAGTCAGGCGGACCGAGCGAAGATTACCCGAATCGACCGCACCGACCTGATCGAGAACGCGTTCCTCGATCGTTCGTTTGAGCGGCGTATCCTGATCACGTTCGGCAAATCTGCCTCCCTTGTCATTCGCACCTTTGCGGCCACCCGAACGGCCCGGACGGCGGCGATTGTCGGTTGGCGGCGTGTAATTAAGCTGTGGGGTCGAAGTTTCGCCCGGCGTGCCCTTGAATTCAGGACGGCGGCCACGCGGATCGGCGTTCTTGGCGTCGCCGAGTAAACGTCCCGTTTTCGTGACAGTTTCGGCAACGAGTTTGTCGCCCGGCTTGATGCCTTTTTCTAATGATTCTTTTGAAAGTGTGAGCGTCTTTCGAACGACGCCAGACTTGCTCACGATCACGTCTCCGCCTGTGACCGGTGTCTGAACGGAAACGTCAACGGCCTCGTCGGCTTCGCTCGAAGCAGTTTCGACCGGAAGCTTTTTCTTGAGAACTTTGTTTACTGTACCGGAGGTTACAGCGTTTGGCGTTTCAGCGATCGGTTCTTCGACCGTTGCTTCGGCGACCGGTTCGATCTCCACGGCCGACGTTGCCTCAACAACGACCGTAGGTGCTTCCTCTTCGACCGGTTGGGCCGGCTCGACTTTAGTTACAACGAGTTTTTTAATTGTTGAGGGTTTTGGCGAACCACTCGGGGCCTCAGCTTTCAGCTCAGGTTGAGTTTCAACTGTTTCCTCAACGGTGGCCTCCGGAGCCTCGACGGGCTCGACGGCTGCGGCCGGCCCACTGTTACTCGAGACCGTTTCGTCCGCTACCGGTTCATCGACCGCTTTGGACGCTTTGATGATCTTGATCGCACGTTTCGGGGCGACCTCTGTCTTGGGAAAATACTTGAGCCGGACCTTTTCGGCGAATTCCGCACTGACCGAATTTGACGCTACGCTGACATCAGCACCGACGCGGCGAAGGTCTTCCATCACGCGTTTCGTGTCTTGTTTCAGCTCACGGGCCAAATCGTATATTCGAACTGCTTTTCGAACTGCCATATATAAAATATCTCAAATTGAGCCCGGCCGCTCCGGACATTATCGGCCCGTCTTCCGGACCATTCGGCCTTGATCGGCCGCTCATCGGTTAAAAACGAAAGCCATAAAATTATTTAGCCTCTTCTTCGTCCGTCTTTACCGTTTCGTCTGTCCCAGCCGTATCCGCGACCTCAACTTCCGTCTCTACTGTTTCGTCAGGCTCGACCGTTTCCACTTCGGCTGCGACATCTTCCGCAGATTCTTCTCCCGCTTCGTCTGCCGCTGCTCCATCTTCCGCCTCAGCCGGTTTTTCGGACTCGGCGTTGCGAGCATCGACGATAGAATTAGCGGCAGCAAGAATGATCTCGGCCTTATCCAAACTAACGTCGAGGAAATCAACGAGATCATCGACCGTTGTCTTCGCCAGAGCCTCGACATCTTTGATTCCCTTCTCCGAAAGAACCTCAGCCTGCGATGCCGTTACACCTTCAAGTGCAGTGATCGGAACCGCTTCGCCGGATGCCATCATGCGTCCCATCTGCTTGGCGATCTCTTTCTTGAGAAGCTCTTCGCTGACGATCTTGATATCCCAGCCGACAAGCCTTGCCGCCAGACGAACGTTCTGCCCTTTCTTACCGATCGCCAAACTCAATTGATCTTCGCCGACAATAACTTCCATCTGCCGGTTATTAATATCAGTGATGCGAACCTGCGAGACCTTAGCCGGCGAAAGTGCGTTAGCCGCGAAAACCGACGGCTCATCCGACCACTCAATAATGTCGATCTTCTCACCGCGAAGCTCTTTAATGATCGCCTGCACACGCGACCCTTTCATACCGACGCACGCTCCGACCGGATCGACGTCCTTCTCATTCGACGCGACTGCGATCTTTGCTCGATCGCCCGGTTCGCGAACGCAAGATTTAATAACGACCGTTTCGTCGTAGATCTCAGGCACTTCCATTTCGAACAAACGCTTGAGCAATTCTGACGAAGCACGCGAACCTTTGATCTGCTGTCCGCGTTGATCTTTCGAAACGTCCGCGATAACGAGGCGGATACGCTCGCCCTGATTCCACATTTCGCCACGCGACTGTTCATTCTTTGGAACGATCGCCTCGAGATTATTATTAAGGTCAACGATCATGTCGCCGCGTTCGAAACGCTTGACGCTGCCGTTGATCAATTCGCCCTTGCGGTCGATGTATTCGTCGTAGACCTTCTCACGGATCGCCTCACGAACTTTTTGCACCAGGATCTGCTTCGCCGTTTGGGCAGCGATGCGTCCCATTTCTTCCTGCGGCAGAGGAATGAGGAGCATGTCGCCAAGTTCGATCTCGTCGCCGGCCATTTCGATAGCGTCAACGAGCGACAACTCAGCGGATTCGTTTTCGACCTCTTCGACCACGGTTTTCTGAACCGAGATCTCGATCATTCCCTCTTCGTTGTTCCAATCTACCTGTATGCTGTCGCCGGTTTTATCCTGCGCCCGAAATTGCTTTCGTGCGGCGGCCCGAACGGCTTCCTTCATCGCCTCGATCACCATATCGCGATCAAGTCCCTGCTCGGTGCACAGCATTTCAATGCTTTGTCCAATGGATGATGTCATAACTTACCAACTTATCGCGTGTTCGAACGGCATCTGCCGCGAACATTCGCGTGTTTAACTAACGTTTCTTCAATTCCTGACCGAGATCGATCTTCAAATTTGCCTTAGCGACCTTGTCGTAAGGAAACGTAACGATCCCGACCGTTCTGTCTTCTATCGAAATATCGCTGCCGTCGACC
>JAYSZT010000177.1:0-1602 GCA_043737915.1 Acidobacteriota bacterium | reverse complement strand
CGTGTTCCGGGTTTCACGGCCTTGTCTGTTCAGGCACGACCTCTAAACAGATCGATAAGGAGTCGCACACCCGCACGGTCGGTTACGGAGCAATGCTCGCCGAAGGGTTCGTTGCGTTTATCGCGTTGGTGACGGTAATGGTCGCGTCAAACGAAATGCTATTTTCGTCGGACGGACGCAGCCTGTCGGCCGGGAAGATTTACGGGAACGGCATCGGACAGTTTTTGACGCTCGTAATCGGTAAAGAAAATCTGCAGTTTGCCATCACATTCGGAGCGATGGCGTTTTCCACGTTTGTATTCGATACGCTCGACGTCTGTATGCGGCTTGGCCGGTATATCGTCCAGGAGCTGCTCGGGATTCCAGGCAGAGTCGGTGCGGTCATCGGTACGCTGGCGACGGTGTCGGTGCCGTTTTTGCTGATCTTTTTTGCAAAGCCGGGATCGTATCTCGATTTCTGGACGCTCTTCGGAGCGTCGAACCAGCTTCTCGCCGCTCTAACGCTTCTATCGATCACGGCCTGGTTGTACAAGGCCCGGCGGCGGATCGCATTTACACTTATTCCAATGCTCTTTGTTCTGGTGATAACGCTTTGGGCATTGGGGCTGATGGTTTACGGAAATCTTTCGACATCGACCGGTTTCGACATGAAATTGGTCAACGGAAGCTCTTCGTTTTTACTGATAGCTCTGGCGATCTATCTTGTAATAACGGCGGCAGTAAAACTCAGGCTCGAAAAACGGGAAATAATTGAGGCGCGCGAGTTTTAGTTATACTTAAATATCGTAGATAACTGCTCGTCAGGGCCACGGCGAATAGGTGTGTCGTCAAATATTTAGGTTGTGTTGACATTTCATAATGCAGCTGCTTTCAGACTTCCCGCCTAGACAGGAGGGGTGGCCGTGCTTCACGGACGGGGTGGTAGTTCTGAAAAATGTTTTTCGATCCTTAATGATTGTTTCTGATTCTACCGATCTACCACCCCGTCAGCGGCAGCCGCTGCCGCCCCTCCTAAACAAGGCGGGGAGTTTGATCGGATCAAATGTCAACAGAACCTAAGATTTGATTGGGCCGATCCTTTCTTCTAGCCAATTTGTCAGGTCGTCAACAGCCTCAATATGAACGGGCTTACCTTGCCACGCCTTTATCGCGAAAATAATGAGCATTATGAATGTCACGATCCCAAAGATTACGCTTCCCAAGTCGGCCATGCCGCCGATGATGCCGAGGATTGACGTAACGATCAAAATGGCGAGATGGGCCGCGAGGCCCTGTGCGGCGTGGAACCTTACCTTCGTCTCTTCCTTCGGCACGGCGAGCAGCAGAACTGCCCCCGCGACCAATCCGATATAAAACGGCAGATAAGGCAGGCCGATCAGAAACTTTTCCGGCATTCCGACCTTTGCGACCTTTCGGCTCGATGCAGCGTTCATCGCGGCCCGGTCCGGCGCCTGATAAAACCCGACAGGCTGCGCACTGCTCTGCGAATAAGCCTGGAAATCCGCCTCGCTAAAGCGCCGCGTTTCTTCCTCTGTAACGCTCGACGGCGAATATGGAAACTCCGACGTGCTAAACGCAGTTTTCGTCGGCGCGGTGTAACCG
>JAYSZT010000176.1:0-1616 GCA_043737915.1 Acidobacteriota bacterium | reverse complement strand
ATGGATAAGCTGAAAGTTTTCTTTACAACATTCCTCGTTTTCACATTTACAATTTCGACTTTTGCTCAGCGGGTACCGCATACGGAGAAGTATGTGGCGCCGTGGACGTGTGATCTGTTGATCGTGGGCGGGACGGTTGTGACGATGGATGCGGAGCGGCGAGTGATCGAAGATGGGGCGGTGGCGATCAAGGACGGCAAGATCGTCAAAATTGGCGACCGCAGATCCGTCACGCACAATCTGAAGGCCAAATGCACGATCAACGCCGCCGGCAAGGCTGTCATTCCGGGGCTGATAAATACGCACACGCACGCAGCGATGAGCTTATTTCGCGGGATTTCAGATGATCTCGATCTGCAGGAATGGCTGACGAAGTTCATCTTTCCGGCCGAGGCGAAAAATGTCACGGAGCCGTTTGTTCGTGCTGGTACGCGGCTCGCGTTGGCTGAGATGATACGCGGCGGCACGACGACGTTCTGCGATATGTATTATTTCGAAGACGCGGTCGCTGACGAAGCGAAAAAGGCCGGAGTTCGCGGCGTTTTGGGCGAGACGGTGATCGATTTTCCGGTGCCGGACAATAAGACCTTCGAAGCGGCGTTGGTTTACACGGAGAAATTTATCAGGAAATGGCAGAACGATCCGCTGATAGTTCCGGCGATCGCCCCGCACGCTCCATACACGGTTTCGCAGGAACATCTGCTGGCGGCACGCGACCTTTCGAATCGGCTCAACGCACCGATGGTGATCCACCTGGCTGAGGCGAACACCGAAACCGAGTTTATCCAGCAAAAACATAAAGGAATGCGGCCGATCGAGTTCGTCGAGAGCATCGGCTTTTTGACTGACAAAACGATCGCTGCCCACGTCATTCAGGCGAACGACAACGAACTCGACATTCTCAAACGCCGCGGCGTCGGCGTCGCTCATAATCCGCAATCGAATATGAAACTCGCGGCCGGCACGGCTCCGGTGCCGATGATGTTGAAAAAAGATATCGCCGTCGGCCTCGGCACCGATGGCGCCGCGTCGAACAACGATCTCAATATGTGGGAAGAGATGGATACCGCCGCCAAGCTGCACAAACTGACATCGAGCGATCCGAAAACAATGCCCGCCGAGCAGGTTTTCGAGATGGCGACGATCCGCGGGGCGAGGGCTTTGCATCTGGATGCGATCACCGGTTCGCTTGAGGCCGGCAAACGGGCGGACATCGCGATCGTCGACCTCGACAGCCTAAATCAAGTGCCTATTTTCAACATTTATTCGGCTCTGGTTTACTCGACGAAATCGACCGACGTTCGCACGGTTATCATCAACGGTCGCGTCGTGATGCTCGACCGGCGGTTGCTCACGTTGAACGAAAGTGTTATAAAAAGATACGCAAACGCATACCGCAATAAAATCATCCTAAGCTTGAAGCAGTGATTAGCGGGCCAAAACACAGGCTCGAAAGCGGCTTATTTTAATGCGGTTGAAAAAACGAACGGGTCGTACAAGTGAGTTTTCGAGGGTTAGTTCGCTTGACCTTTACGGAAGATTTAAGTCAGTCATGGAGGACTCTAAATGCCGTTAAATGTCACAAGGTTTAGTACCTTAGCTTTATTGGTCGTTAT
>JAYSZT010000175.1:0-33829 GCA_043737915.1 Acidobacteriota bacterium | reverse complement strand
TTCAGTTCGGTGCCGTTACTTGAACCTCGATCAGTCACAAGAAACTCACCGTCGATCGTCTCGATCAACAGATGCTCGCGCGACAAACGTGAATCGACGATGCACAGGTCGCACTCCGAATGGCGGCCGATGAGAAAGCGTTCTTTCTCCACCGTCACCGCAACCGGTTCGCCGGAAACGTCATCAAATTTAAGTGTTAAGCTAGCCAAAACTATTTTGAATATGTAGATATCGCCTGCAAATTCAGGCCGAAATCTTGCGGATTCTCGCCGATGATCGCAGCGGCGAAAAACTTTGGGACGTACTTAAAGTTCTCAGCTTGAAACTGTTTCGACAGCATTTCGCCGTTGGCGATCAACGTCCAGAAATCTCTGGGCAAGCCGGAATTGGCATCCAAAGCCTTCTGCAAATTCGAACTCAACCCGCCCTCGCCACTATTATAACTGCCGATCGCCAGCGGAACACTTGCCGGTCCGGTGCCGTACCTGCCGGTCAGAGCCTTCATATACGAAGCGGCGGCTCGGGCGGCGTTTTCGGGTTTGCATCGAACATCCGGGCTCGATGGCGAAGCTCCCTTGATGACGCCTTCACTCGGTTCGAAATGGAGTTTGGCGGTCGCAAAGGTAAATTGGAACATGCCGAGCGGTCCGGTCGGACTCTGCAGGCAAACGCAATGTTCGGATTCGATCATCGCCAGATAAAGCCCGATACGCGGATCGATACCTTTTTCGTTAAATGCCCGCACGACGAATGGAGCGTTCTTGCTCGCCCGCTCGAAGGTCGCTTGCAGACTATCACCGAAACGACAGCCGCCGAGCGGTTTAACCTTGAGCCGCGAGGCATAAGCGTCGGCAAAACTTTTGATCTTATCTATCGCGGCAGCCGGTATTGCGTCGCTCGTACTCTTGCCGATCACCTGAGCGATCCGCATCGCTTTTACTTCGAGATATTGCCGCTTTTCGGGGTCGGTCATATCCTGATATTTCTTGCCACTCGGAACGCTAGTTTGCTGAGCGGTATTCGATCCGGTCGGCGAATCGGTGACGAGGGTGTTGTCGTTTGAGATCGTCTTCAAAACAGTGCCGGGCGGTTTCGGCGTCGGATCGCTTTCCTTTCGGTTAGAATTTTCAATTTCCGGATCTTCGTCCCTCGCCGCGATTGTCGTTGTCCCAGGTCCAAGCAAGGCGAAAATAATAAAAACGAGCGAAACGCTTATCACCAGAATCGCTCCGGCGATCAGTACCAACGGCACAATATTGAACGGCGGCGGCGGAACTGACGTAACCGTCGCAGCGGCGTGACTGACTGCAGTTGCGGTTGCGACGGCCTCTTTCTCACCTATCCGAACGGTCAGCGATGTTTGATTTCCGATCTTGATAACGTCGCCGCTTCGCAACGGCGTTCCCGCCGGAGCGGCCGCCTGACCGTTGATGTATGTACCGTTGGTCGAGTTTTCATCAACGATCCAAACCCGCTCGCCATCCCGATAGATAGTCGAATTAAGCCGTGACAGACCCTGATCGTCGAGCCGCTCATCAACCTCACCGCCTCGCCCGAAGGTCGTCTTATCCTCGTCGATCGAGATCTCGCGAGTTCCATCGGGCGTTGAATATGTAAGTATGACCTCGATCATTCAAGAAATTTACCACAGATAAATTCAGGAAAACACGGATTCCTGCGGACTTACCTTCGAAATTCTTATCCGCGACCATCTGTATTTATTTGCGGATAAAACTCCGAAATTACATCGTCACTCTATATAAATCCGACAGCGGACGATCTTTCGAGAGGCCGAATTTTTGCGGATTCTCGGCGACTATACCGGCGGCGAAAAATCTGAGCACCTGTTCGCGTTCGGCTGGTGTTTTTATTGTGTTCCAAATATCGGTCCGATTTTGCGGCAGCGTTGCTTTCCAGGCACCGGCATCGGCGGTCGTCTTCCCGAAAACCGCGGCACTGTAGATCGCGTCACCCTCGAAAACTCCGAAAACAATCGCCTGTAGATAGATCGCGGCGGCCTTGGCGGCACAGTTTTGCGACTGATCTGATAGCGTTTCAGTGCCGCATTGGCCGTTATATTTGTTGTCGTTTACAAAGGCGGAGGTCATTCGCCAGAGGCCTTCTTCTTCGCCCTGTTTGGCGGCGTTGAATTTACTACGGCTCATCGCGAGCATAAATCCGAGCGGAGCGTCAAGGTTCTGCTCCCGGGCGAATCCGAGATTTATCACATCACGATAAGCTGCCGCACGTTGTGAATAACCTTCCTGTGCATACTCCGCGGTGCGTTTTTGAACTTCTTGCAAAAATTGCTTGTTCGAAACATTGTACGTGAAATTACCCGAAAACTGTTTGACCAAACGCTGGGCCATCTCCTGCATCTGGATCAGTGATACGGCACTCGCGGCAGTTGTTTTTACCGGCTGAGTATTGGCGTTTGCAACGGTCGTTGCCGTCGGAGGTTTTGTAACGGCCCGAGTTTCGAACGCAAGTTGAACACCGCCTGCCTGCGGAATTACTCCTCCGCCATTATCTACGAGCACGACCTGTAAGTTGTGATCGGACCCGTCGGCGAGTTCGGGATGCTCTTTGGGATCGAGCGTCACGGCAAACGCGGGGCCCTCGGCTGAGGCGATCTCTTCACCGTCGATCGTGAACACGGCTCGCTGGACGCACTCACCATTTTCGATCTTTAATTCAAGCTCCGTTGCCGTTTTGATCGTGTCGCCTGCCTCCGGTTTTACTATCTCGGCGGTTGCGGCACACGCCGAAGTTCGCGTCGCGTAGAACGCTCCGGCGGCGATCGCACAAATTACCGCGACTCCGCAAACTGCTCCTGCGACGAGTACGGTTGAATTCGACCCGGACGCCGGCGATGCCGTAGCAGCGGCGCTCGCAACGTTCCCGCCGACGGCGTTATTAACCGCTCCGTGAGCAGCGTTTTGCGCCATGTATTCGGCCTCTGAGCTCGCGGACGAACCTAACGAACCCAGTTCGGACCTCGCCTCTGACATTCCGGGCACGTCCATCGCCTCGCTGTCATCGGCATTCGCACTTTCAATCTCGCCGACTAAAAATTCGGCGGTGCTCGAGCCGCCAAACATTATCTTGTCTCCGGTTTCGAGCCTGATCTCGCCCCGTAGAGCTTTCCCGTTGACGGTGGAGCCGTTACTGCTATTAAGGTCGATCAAATAATGGTCGCCGTCACGGAACTCGATCTCAGCGTGATAGCGCGAGACATTCGAATCGTTCGGAAACGAAACGGCGTTGTCCGTCGTTCGGCCGATGGTTGTGACGCCGCTTGCGACCGCGATCTCACCGTTTTCGAGTTTTAGTATCGCGTCGGGCATGGCACGGTAAAGACGTGTTTCGGAGGGAAATTTTGCTTACTGGAAAGTCGTTTCAGGCGGTTGCCGAAGAAACACAAAATAGATCAGCGCCACGAGAGCGGCGGCGATCGCCAATACAACAACTAGGCCGATCGTAAGAAGAAGGTTGGTCAAACCCTTACCTTTCACAATGGGTGCAACCGGAGTAGACGTGTCAATCTCCGCCACGCCAAACTGTTCTGAGATGTACGGCTGTTCCTCGATCGCCGGGATCGGTGCGACCTCCGCCGTTGGGACATCTGCGTCTTTGACGGTCTCCTCCGGCGGTGCGTAAAGGGTCGAGAGATTATTTTGGCTATCAGAGTCGCCGGGAGGCGGGTCAACCGGCGGTTTCGCAGCGTAATTCGCAATACGCGAAGCGAAGTCTGCTGGTAGCGAACCACTCGTTCGCTGGAATATTGGCTCAGGCATTTTCCAGTTGTCGTTGCTCATCCCAAATTCCTCCCAAGTTTGGTTATCGCGGCAGATCGAGTAGATCTGCACGGGTTATTATAGCCGTAATTCTCTTAAAATCCTCGATCAAAACGGCCGGATGCCGTTGTAATTCGGTCTTGATCGCCGCAAAATTTGCGTCCATCTCGAGCACCGGAAAGCTCTCATCCATTATATCCGAAACTTTAGCGTTCAGCAGTTCGCGGTCGCCGAGCAATTTTGCCAAAACGCGGCTTTCCTTGAGGCTGCCGACCGAGCGATGGTCCTCGATTACGGGCAACTGCGTCACGCCGCTCTCGTTCATTTTTGCCAATGCGTCGCTGACGAGATGGTCGGGTCCGACGAAGATCATTTCCTTCGGCGATCCGGCGTTTTTCGTCTCAGCGATCAAACCGGCGGTGATCCGCTGCGGTTCGAGTAGTAATTTTTCTTTCATCCACTCGTCCGAATGGAACTTCGAAAGATAATGTTCGCCGGTATCGCAAACAATGAATACCACGAGACCGGTCTCGTCGAGATCTTTTGCCACCTTCAGTGCGGCTCCAAAAATAGTACCGGATGAACCTCCGCAGAAAATGCCTTCGCGGCGGCCAAGTTGGCGTGCGAGGTCGAATGATTCGCGGTCGGTGATGTTGATGATCTCGTCGATCGTATTCAGATCGGCGTTGCCGACCGGTAGATTCTGACCGATTCCCTCAACCAAATACGGCGTCGCCTCAGGCACAAAGCCTGATTCTTTATATGTCTTAAATATCGAGCCGTATGGATCGGCACCGATTATCTTGATCGCCGGATTTTTTTCTTTTAGATATCGCCCCGTTCCGCTGATCGTCCCGCCCGTGCCGATACTGGCGACAAAGTGCGTGACCTTGCCGTCGGTGTCGCTCCAGACCTCAGGTCCGGTAGTGCGGTAGTGTGCCGCCGGATTCTCCGGGTGGTTATACTGATCCGGGTAAAACGAATTAGGCGTTTCTTCTGAAATACGCTTTGCCGTCGCTACGTAGTGATCCGGAGTTCCCGGTTTTGCTGCCGCCGGGCAGACGACGATCTCCGAACCTAATCCTTTTAAATACCGAACCTTTTCCGTTGAAGCTTTCTCTGTCAAAACAAAGATCGTGCGATACCCTCGAACGGCGGCGACCAATGCCAGGCCGATACCGGTATTTCCCGACGTCGCCTCGATGATCGTTCCGCCTTTCTTCAGAACGCCCTCGCGTTCAGCCCAGTCGATCATCGAGATGCCGATCCGGTCCTTTACCGAATAGCCCGGATTCAAGCTCTCCATCTTGGCAAAAACCTGAGCCTTTATCCCGTGCTCCCGCGTCAAATTATTGACCCGCACCAATGGAGTATTTCCCACCAAACCAATTATGTCATTGTAAACTTTCATTAAGAATCTGCTCGCTAGAGCTCGCGAATAGTCGTATAACAAATATTTCTACAACAGAGTTTATTCGCAAAGCCGATTTGTCGCAAGAATCGGCTTTAATAAACGAAAAGAGGGCACTTAAATGGCCCTCTTCGCTCTGCAATTGTTCGATCGACTCCTTATTGGTGGAAATTGTCCTGACTCGGCGGCGGAATGTATTCCTGAACGACAACCGGCGGAACCGATGGTTGAGCTTCGAGCGTCGCGTTTAATACCTCGCTGATCCAGGCACATGGAATGAAGGTGAGTTCGTTTCTGACGTCTTCCGGAATTTCCTCCGTATCAGCCTCATTACGATTCGGCATGACGATCCGGCGAATCCCGGCGCGATGTGCAGCGAGCACTTTCTCCTTTATGCCGCCGACCGGGAAGACCAGGCCGGAGAGAGTGATCTCGCCGGTCATCGACGTATCGCTGCGGACGCGGCGGCCGGTGTAGACTGATGCCAGTGCCGATGCCATCGTCACACCCGCACTCGGTCCGTCTTTGGGGATCGAGCCGGCAGGTACGTGAATATGCACGCCATTTTGCTTGATCACCTCGGGGTCGATCCCGAATTCCGCAGCGTGCGACCACAGATAGCTGCGGGCTGCTTGAGCCGACTCCTTCATCACGTCGCCAAGTTGTCCGGTCAGCGTCAATCCGCTGCCGCCGGGCAAAAGCGTTGCCTCGATAAACAAAACCTCGCCGCCCATTTCGGTCCACGCCATACCCGTTGCAACGCCCGGCGGAAGTTCCTTTCGCGCCTCTTCGGGATAAACTCGGGGCGGCCCGAGATAGCCTTTGACCTCTTCGGCCGTGATCGACACATTTTCTTCCAGCCCTTGGGCGACCTTCAGCGCGACCTTTCTCGCCAGATTTCCAACCGTTCGTTCTAATTGGCGAACTCCCGCCTCGCGGGTGTACCTGCCCGTAATTAGATTGATCGCGTCATCGGAAATCGTTAGCTGTTCGCTCTTCAGCCCGTTTTCAGTGATCTGTCTCGGTATCAGATATTGCTTTGCGATATTCAGTTTTTCACGATCGCTGTAGCCGGCGAGTTGGATGATCTCCATTCGGTCGCGAAGCGGCATCGGGATCGGCTGCAGTTGATTGGCAGTCGCGATGAAGAAAACCTTGGACAGATCGAACGGCAGATCGATGTAGTTGTCGCGGAAAGTGTTGTTCTGTGCCGGATCGAGGATCTCTAGCAAAGCCGATGCCGGATCGCCGCGAAAATCATTGCCAAGTTTGTCGATCTCGTCGAGCATCATAACCGGATTGTTAACGCCGACACGCCTTAGCGACTGAATGATGCGCCCCGGCATCGCACCTACGTAGGTTCGGCGATGACCGCGAAGTTCGGCCTCGTCACGCATACCGCCAAGCGAGATCCGATCGAATTCGCGTCCCAACGCCCGGGCGATCGAGCGGCCGAGCGACGTTTTACCGACTCCCGGAGGGCCAACGAAGAGAATGATCGGGCTTTTTGAGTCAGGCCGCAGCTTTACAACGGCAAGCGATTCTAAAATGCGTTCCTTGATGTCGTCGAGGCCGTAGTGATCTTCGTCGAGTACCTTTCGAGCCTCGTTGAGGTCGAGTTTTTCTTCGCTCGACTTTCGCCACGGCAGTTCGAGAACGTACTCGAGATAAGTGCGAATAACGTGGTAATCCGGTGCGGCTTGCGGCAAAGCCTCCATTCGCTTGAGCTCACGCTCGGCCTCTTTGCGGACGTCGTCCGGCAGGTCGGCTTTTTCGAGACGTTCGCGAAGCTGCTCGGCCTCGGCCTTTTCGCCGCCTTCGTCGTCACCGAGTTCCTTTTGGATCGCCTTCATCTGCTGGCGCAGGACGTAGTCGCGTTGCGATTTATCCATTTCGCCCTGAGCCTCGGTCGCTATCTTCGAACGGATCTGCATGATCTCGACCTCGCGGGCCAATGCCGCGTGTGTCAGGGTCAATAGGCCGTCAACCGTGCTCGACTCGAGCATTTTTTGCTCGGTTTCAACACCCAGATCGAGCACAGAGGCGAGGAAATACGATAGTTGTACGGGATCTTCCTGCGACAGCACTGCCATGCGAATCTCGGGCGGGACGTTCGGCAAAAGCGCGAGAGCCTCTTGGATCATTCCTTGAATATTGCGTTTGAGCGCCTCGATCTCTTCTTCGTCGACGCGGCGAAGCGGTGGCAGGATCTCGACCTTTGCCTTCAGATACGGCTGTTCACCTGTCCATTCCGTGATCTCGAATCGGTCCATTCCTTGAACGATCAGCTGCATCACGCCATCATTACGCATCATTCGCTTGATGTTAACGACCGTACCTATTTTATAAAGGTCGGATGGTTTGGCATCGTCGCCGGTTACATTTTCGGTTTTCGTCGTGATGCAGGCGATCAATTTTTCTTCGGTTGCGAGAGCCGCCTCGACTGCCTTCGTCGACCGGTCACGTCCGACCGCCAAGGGAACGACTGTCTCCGGAAACAAGGTAGTGTTCTGCAACGGCAAGACCGCGATCTCGAAAGGTTGCGGCATTGGTGGAATTTCTGTTTTGATTTCGTCAGCCATAGTTTTCTTCATCTGATATTGCGACGGAGACCCGAGCTCAACTCAGTAAACTCTTGTTTATCGTCTACGGAGATTGATAATTAGCAAACCATTCTCAAATTCGTGTTCGATCGTTGCCCCTTCGATGGATGCAGGGAAGTTGAGGGTTTTTTCAAAAGTGCTGTAGGTGATCTCCATTTGTTGATACGACACGCCCGCAGTGCATGAGCGATCCTTTCGGCAACCGGCGACGTAAAGTACGTTTCCCTGAATGTCGATCTCGATGTCTTCCGGCGACACACCGGCAAGCTCAAGTTTGACCAGCCATCCGTCCGGTGTCTGGTAAACATCCGCCGCCGGATACCAAAGCCGCCCCGCGTGCACATTCTTGGATGTGCCCAGGAACTGAAAGGTGCGATTCATTGATTTGGCCATCTGATTGACTATTTAACGAACTTGATAGAATTCAAACTGGCGTTCACTACTGGTTCATATTGCTCATCGCCTACCGTTGTCACAAAAAATAAAGCGACCTGACCTTCGCGGCGGATGAGATAAAGTTGCCGGAAAGACGAACCGCCCGACGACGCCTCGACCTCGAACGCATCCCACGCTCTGCCCCCGATGCTGCGGCTGTAGATACCTTTGGTGATCGTATTACCCGGAGTCTTCTGTACAAGCTTAAGGTTGTAGTCCGCATACATTCTGCCTGTGACGGCCTTTTCCAGCCGTTCGACGCCGCACGCAATGACGCCCCCCGGCGTGTCCGACAAAAGCTGAAACAGGATACGGGTCTTCGAGATCGATGCATCCATCCCTTTACCCGTAGCTTTGGTCTGAGTTTCCTTGATAATTTCTTTACTCTTATCCAATGCGACTTCATTCGTTTTGTCATCGAGCCGCGTCCATCCGCCCGGAAGTTCGATCGAAAATCCCAGAAACGGGTTGTCGTACCGGTCGCCCGAAAACACGCCCGCTGCAAGAGCTGCTTCTTCCGCCGGGATCGAAATAATATCTTGTATCGGTGTAGGCTTAGGTTTTGCCTTCGTTTGGCCGACGACAAAACCGCTTAAAATCACTATCAATACCAGGAATAGTAAAGTTTTCATTGTTTGCTCCGATCTGTAATCCTGCATGAGTGTATATAAAAGTTCTGTAGAAATTCAGCCGTTAGCTCTTACTCCAAAATGCGGCACCGCTCGAAATTTCTTCTAGCGTCTCAGCTATCTCGCGTTCGTCTTCCATCTCGAGGGCAACATCGGCCATTGATATAATTCCCGCGAGTTGCCCATTGTCAGAGATGACGGGAATGCGGCGGACCTGTTTGTCGCCCATGATACGCAAGGCTTCGAATGCGAAATCGTTCGGACTAACGGTGAAAAGTTCGGTGGTCATCGCGTCGGCAACAGTCGACGAATCTGCCGTGCCCTCCGCGACGAGGCGAACGACAATGTCGCGATCCGTGACGATGCCGATCAGTTTTCCGTTATCGACAACTGGAACGGCGCCCATGTCTCCGTCGCGCATGATGCCCGCGACCTCCCGCAAACTCATCTCGCCGGTGGAGGTTTTGACGCTTTTCGTCATTATTTCGCTACACCGCATACGTGAAATTTTCGGCTGATCAGCTTCACTCATTTGATAGTCTCCCTTTTCGATATTTTGTTCGACCCGCGTCAATAAAGCAAGTGTCTCGACAGCGGGCAAGTCGTGAGACCGCCCGAATTCTCCTTGTTAGGCTTGGCGATATTCAATTGACATATCCCATAAACTTCACTAACGTAAGGAAACAAATTCATCCTAGGGCCTAGTTTTTTGGGCACGGCTTTGTCTAAGGCAGTAATTCAGGTTTTATCGTCTTTTTCTAGTTGGGAGGATCATCCCTTTAGACCGCATTCTTATATTTTAGGACTACTAAGAAATTTTCGTAAATCAGTTTTGGAGGAATCACTACGTGTTAATCAAGCCGTTTCTTGTCGGATTTTCGCTTCTTTTATTGAACGTTGCGCTCGCCTTTGGCGCACAACAAGTTGGCCCGGTCGATGTCTCGGGAGAGATCAATGGTGCTCCGTATCGGATTGTCGTACCGGCAACCTGGAATGGCACGCTTCTGGTTTACGGTCATGGCTACCGGGACAAAGCCGATCATCCTGGCGAGCTCGATAACCGCGCGGCGGACATTGCCCCAAATTCCGCTTTGGCAACCGCTCTTCTTGCACAGGGCTATGCCTTGGCCGGATCGGCATACAAAGATAACGGCTGGGCGGTCGAAGAGGGAACTCACGACCTTAAGGATTTGACGGTCTATTTCCGCGACAACGTCGCCGCTCCCGATCGAACGATCCTGTGGGCATTTTCGATGGGTACCGTCATCGGTTTTGATAGCATGGAGCGTTTTGGAGGCATTTACGACGGAGCTCTCTGCGCTTGTGCGGTCGGAGCGGGTGCGACGAGTTCGTGGGACTCGTCGGGCGACCTGTCCCTCGCATACGACACGGTATTTGGTATGCCGACGGCTTGGGGTAACTTCGGGGATATTCGGGACGATATTGATTTTGAAACGGAAGTTCAGCCTAAGTTGATTTCTGAAGTTACAAATCCGGCAAATTTTCCGAAGTATGAATTCTTGCGTTTGGTCACCGGCACTCCGGGACGAGGGATAATGCCGCCGCCACCGCCTGCATTCTATCCCGGCTGGATTTTCACGGATATGTTTTTCGCCACGGAATCGCGTTCAGAACTTGAGCGGCGGGCCCGCGGCCCAATTGTTCAGAATCGCGATCGGGAATATAGCCTGACCGCTGCGGAAAAAAGCTATTTGGCTTCGTTTGGTATTCCGTCGTTAGTCATCGATGGCTGGTTGATCACGATGAATTCAAAACGATTCGCGGAAGCTCCTAAATTCTCGCGAAATTACGTCGAACGTAACGCGAACTACAGCGGAAAGATTAAGAATCCGGTTCTTACGATCCACACCGTGATCGATCCGCTCGTGACCGTCACGCAAGAGAATCGTTACGCTCAAACGGTCGCTAAGGCCGGACGGAGCCGTCTTCTATTCCAGACATACACCAGTGGGAATGGACACTGTAATTTTACCGGGCCTCAATTGATAACGGCTGTCAACGCTATAAATTCCTGGGTCTCAACGGGAGTAAAACCAACCGCCGCGACGTTTCCAGCGACGGCCGGATTTCTCCCTGGCTTTTTCCCGCCACCGATGAATCAGCCGTAAAGACTGTTCGGTATTAGTCCAAAAAGGGTGATTGACAAGAACCAGTCGATCACCCTTTTTACCTGAAAACGCGACTCTTGCCCACCAACACACAAAAAAGCGGACGCTCTCGAAAAGCGTCCGCCTTCGTAACGAGGTCGTTCAGTTATTAAAACCTAACGACGACATTTGCCTCGCCGAGCGTCAGATTAGTGCTAGTGATGGCACCTAATTTTCGGGCGGCGTATTTGATCTCGATCTGACCGGTCGCCTGTTCGTCGCCGGAATTCCCGACCGTTATGCGAACCGTCGTTTCATCGAAATACGTTAGTTTTCCACTGAATACAGTAGTTCCCTCGAGGCTCGACAGGCCGACGTCAGCGGTTCCGTCAGAACGGACATTGACCGAGGCGCGGATGAGAAAGGTGGAGGCTTCTGTTCCTAACTTGAGCGAACCGGTTCCGAATTTCGACAGCGACAGTGTTTTTCCGGTGATCGCCTCGACCTCTTCGGCTGCGGCCGAGACCACGAGATCGACCATTTCGGCTTGATTGCCGCGAAGGTTTACCTGTTTGCCGTTGGCCGATCTGAATCGAAGCTTGCCGTCCACTCGGATCTCGGCCTGGAGCTCGTATGTTCGCTGACGGTTTATATCACGCGGCTCATATTTTAGCTCGAACGGGATCGGGATCTGACGCGGATTTAACACCTTGGTTTCTGCGACCGGAGTCGCGTCGGGCGCTGCTGAATCGACCAGTCTTACCGTCACCTCAGAATTAGGACCAAGTGCTATGAACTGAAGGAACGAGACCGTCCCCTTTATCGATCCAGACCGGCTTTGATTATTTCCGCCGCCGCCAACCGGAACGACTACGATATCGACGTTACGCGGATTTCCCTGCGTGATGACGGGATAGCTCGTATCAGAGATGAACAACAACTTGCCGCCATCGCGAATCTCGGCCTGGACGGCATAGCGATTATTTTCGTTGATCTTCGAGCGGTCGTACGCGAAATCGAAAGAGATCGGTACTTGCTTTCCGGCCGTCTCGATCTGACGCTCGACGATCGTCATCGCCGAAGCGTCTGCCCGGGAAACATCGACCAACTTGACAGTCACGACTGCTGTCGAGCTGAGAGCGATCCGCTGGCGGTAGGTAATTGTGCCGCTGACGACATTATCCATCGTCGTCACATCGCCGCCGTCATCAGTCGGGCAAGCAGCGTTCGTATCGGCCGCGTCGGCTTTGACGGTTGGGCGAACACCGGATGTCACGCTGAACGAGACCGAACTTTTCTGCGACGGACAACAAAGTGCATCAGCGGAGGTATAGCGGCTAAAGTCGGCCGTGATCGAAGTCGGGCTAATTAAACGAGCCTCGCTGAGAGATCCGTCCGAACGCGAATCCATCACGGTCGGGGAAAGCGTTCCGGCGAATCGGTTGCTAACAAAAACGAACATGTTGTACTGCGTCGGGCGGCACATTCCGTCCGTTCCTGCCATTGCGTTTACGAGCGTGACCGGACCGAACGATTGGGACGAACCGAACAGCGACCAACCGGCCCGGGTTACCGCCCGGTCAGCCAAGCTTTCCGGGTTTCGAACCTGCTCGCGGCAACGGGCATCGATCGCTCCGGAAGTGCGAGGAGCGTTCGGCACAATGCCGTCGCCTCTGTTCCAGTTGTTATTTAACGGCCGATCGAGCCACGACGACTGCGCGAACGCCGCTCCGGTTAGCATCAGAGCTGCAAAAATTGTACTTATAATCTTGTTCTTCATAATCTCCACCCTCAAAAATTCACTGTTAAATTAACTGTTATATTGCGAAGCATTGCGAAATTCGCTAGTCAAATTGCGGTCTTGTGATGTAAACAGCCGTTCGCGAGTTGGTAGGAAATTACTGCTTTATATTCCGTCGGTATCATCGCCCGACCTGGTCTTACACCCAGAAAATTCAACGACACTCCAAATAATGTATCCGTAGTCGGCTAGTTTCGAACGAACGACCCGTTCTCATCGGTGCTCGTAAAATTGGTACGAGAAAGGTTTCCCGCATTTTGTTGAGAAGTTGTCGTGAAGTTAGCGATCGACGTTGGGAAACAATGGCACAAGGTGCGTCATTTTAATTTTTCTTTCCCTCGGTAAAATCGATCATTCGCTGCAACGCGAGGCCCGCGAAGTGCTTAGTTTCATCATCGACGACGATCTCGTTGACGACGTTGTCGTCGAGCAGATTTTCCAGTGCCCACGCGAGATTTTGCGGAGCGATGCGGTACATTGTGGCACACATACAGAGGTCAGGGGCGAGGAGGCGGATCTCTTTATCAGGAAATCGAGCCTGCAGCCGGTTAACCAGATTGACCTCGGTACCGATCGCCCATTTGGAACCGGCGGGGGAGTTTTCGACTGTTTTGATAATAAATGAGGTCGATCCGTCGAAATCGCTCATTTCCACGACCTCTCGCGGACATTCCGGGTGAACGAGAATTTGCATGCCCGGGTGATCTTTTCGGATCTGATCGACGTGCCACGGCTTGAAGCGGCCGTGGACCGAACAATGTCCGCGCCAGAGAATCAGTTTGGCATTGTGCAGTTGTTCCTCGGTGTTGCCGCCAAGCTCTTCGTGCGGATTCCAGAGCACCATTTTGTCGAGCGGAATGCCGAATTTCGCACCCGTATTCCGACCTAAATGCTGGTCAGGAAAGAAGAACATTTTGTCGAACTCTTTTAGGTAAATGTCGAAGAGCGGGATGGCGTTCGATGATGTACAGACGACGCCTTCGTTTCGGCCGCAAAACGACTTGATCTGAGCCGACGAATTCATATAGGTGATCGGGGCGACCTTGTTTTTTAGCACGCCGATCTCGCGGAGTTGCTCCCACGCGTCCTCGACTTGATCGATCGTCGCCATGTCCGCCATCGAACATCCGGCACCGAGGTCCGGCAAAATTACGCGTTGATGAGGTTTGCCCAGAATATCGGCCGACTCGGCCATGAAATGAACGCCGCAAAAAACGATATATTCGGCATCCGTCTGCGAAGCCATTACCGATAATTGATAAGAATCTCCGGTCAGGTCAGCATGGCGAATAACGTCGTTGCGCTGATAATGGTGACCAAGAACGACGACCCGAGGCCCAAGCTCCTTCCGGGCGAGCTCGATCCGCTCGTGGACCTCTTCGACAGGCATTACGAGATAATCTTCGAAAACTTGTGCTTTTTCTAGTACAGATGACATCGTTTTTCTCCAAGAAAATGATGTCACTTCGAATGAACTTAGGCAAGGAGCCAAACCAGCGATACGTGATTAGTCTTTTTGGCTATGTTTGATTATCGAGGCTTCGGCGAGATAGACGGTTAGTTCGCACACGTCCTTTACATAATCGCCGATCCGCTCGAGATGTTTGGCAACGAATAGAAGCTGGGCCGCACTCGTCGTCATCGTCGGATCGTTAATTATCATGCCGATGAGCTCGCTGAATACTTTTTTATAGCTCGTATCTATCACCCTGTCGCGTTTTATGATCTCGCGGGCAAGTTCGGCATCTTCGGCGATAAACGCGTCGAGGGCCAGTCTGAGCATCTCGGCGGCGTGTTCGGCCATGTGGGCCATTTCCGGAAACGGCAGGAGTTCCGGCTCGTCGTTAATGATTAGGACGGCTTCGGCAATATTACCGGCGTGATCGGCCAGGCGTTCGAGGACGGGCGTGATCTTAGCGACAGATATCACAAGCCGCAGGTCGTGAGCCGCAGGCTGATGAAGAGCAATGATTTCGACGCTCAAACGGTCGATCTCGAGCTCCATCTGATTGATTATCTTGTCTTCTTCTAGTACATCCTGCGCCAGTTTACTGTCGCGGGTCGCGAGCGACTTCATCGCCCGCTTAACTGCAGACTCGGCCTTGCCGCCAAGCAAGAGTACTTTGTCGCGGAGGATATCCAGTTGTTGATCGATTAATCTATGATCCATTCTAAATACTACTTACACTGACTCGAAGTGCAGCTTAAAAGATATCATCCAAACCGCCCGGTGATATAGTCTTCGGTTAGCTTTTCGTTCGGATTTGTAAACATTTTGTCGGTCGGGTTAAATTCGACCAGCTTGCCGAGCATGAAAAATGCCGTCCTGTCCGACACGCGGGCCGCCTGCTGCATATTGTGCGTGACGATCACGATGGTGTATTGCCGTTTTAGTTCTACGACCAGTTCTTCGATCTTCTGCGTCGCCATCGGATCGAGCGCTGACGCCGGTTCGTCCATCAGGATCACTTCCGGCTGAACCGCTAAGGCACGTGCGATGCACAGACGCTGCTGCTGGCCGCCCGAAAGCCCGAAAGCCGAGGTGTTAAGACGATCCTTGACCTCATTCCAAAGGGCCGAGTCGGTCAGAGCCTTTTCGACACGCTCATTTAGGTCGGCCTTACTCGAATGGATACCGTTGATGACAACTCCGTACGCGACATTATCAAAGATCGATTTTGGAAACGGATTGGATTTCTGAAAGACCATGCCGACCTTCCTGCGCAGGGCAACGACATCGGTTCCGGGCTCGTTGATGTCCTTTCCGTCGATCAGCACTTCGCCGGCGACCCGCGTGTTCGGGATCGTGTCGTTCATCCGGTTGAGTGTCCGGAGGAAAGTCGATTTTCCGCATCCCGAAGGTCCGATAAAAGCAATTACCTCATTCGGCGGAATTTCCAACGAGATCCCGTACAGGGCCTGGGCCTTGCCGTAGTAGAAATCCAAGTTTGATACGCTGATTTTGCTCATCTTTGGTGACAATTATATCAAAAAAATCAATACCCCTTTCGTGTTGTGTACCGGACGATGATGTTGATAACGAGGATCAGGGTGATCAGCACGAGCGTTGCGGCCCACGCCTTGGCGTGCCATTCTTCAAAGGGCGATATTGCGTAGTTGTAAATCTGGACGGGCATCGACGCCATTGGTTCATCGAGATAGATATTGTAAAACCGGCTGCCAAACGATGTGAACAGCAAAGGCGCCGTTTCGCCCAGCACACGTGCGACCGCCAGCATCGCACCGGTCGCGATACCGGTCTTTGCCGCCGGCAGGACGATGTCCCATGTTACGCGCCATTCCGGCGCCCCGAGGGCAAGCGCACCTTCGCGCATAGATTTTGGGACAAGTTTTACGATCTCTTCGGTCGTACGAGTGACGATCGGGATCATGATCAACGCCAGTGCGATCGAACCAGCAAGCGTCGAAAAATAGCCCTGCTGCAACACGACTAGAGCATAAACGAAAACGCCGAACACTATCGACGGAATACCGATCATCGAATCCGCGACAAACCGGACCGTCGTACCAAACCAGCCGCTGCCAAGTTCGGCGAGATACGTTCCGATAGCGATGCCAAGCGGAATCCCGACGAGCGATGCGAGGCCGAGCAAGATCAACGATCCGAGGATCGCATTACCGATGCCGCCGCCTTCGCCGACCGGTTTTGGAGTTTCGACCAAAAACTGCCAGCTCAGCGACGACACTCCCTGAAACGAGATGTATCCCAAAATGAGAACCAGGATGCCGACGACGCCAAAGGCGCATAGTGCCGTCATGGTCGTCATTACCGAGTTCACAATTCGTCTATTATCCATAACAGATCAGGCTACGTTCTGCGTTTTGCGTCCAACGCTCATTATCAAAAGCTTGGCAAGTGCGGTCACGATAAACGTAACCACAAAAAGTATCAATCCCATTTCGACAAGTGCACTCAGATACAGATCGCCGGTCGCCTCGGTAAACTCATTGGCGATGACCGACGCGATCGTATATGCCGGATCAAACAGCGAAGGGCTGATCTGTGGGCGGTTTCCGATGATCATCGTAACGGCCATCGTTTCGCCGATCGCACGCCCGAGGCCAAGGATTACCGCACCTGCTATGCCGGACGATGCATTTGCCAGAACGATTCTGGTCGTTTCCCACTTTGTCGCTCCGAGAGCGAGAGCCGCCTCACGCTGAGTCACCGGAACAGCCTCTAAAATATCACGTACAACTGCAGTAATAATGGGCGTGATCATGATCGCGAGGATCAGGCCGCCGGTAAACATTCCGATTCCCGTCGGTGTCCCCTTGAAAAAAGGCAGCCAGCCCAAGGTCGATTGAAGCGGCGGCTGAACATACACACGTAGGAACGGGGCAAGGACGAATATCGCCCACAAGCCATAAACGACCGACGGGATCGCTGCCAATAGCTCCACCAGAAAACCTATAGGACGGGCGATCGACCTAGGTGCCTGCTCGACGAGAAATACGGCGACGCCAATTGAGAGCGGTGTTGCGATGAGCACACCAATAACTGCAGAAGCGACCGTACCGTAAATGAACGGCAGCGCCCCAAACTCGCCCTTGACCGGATCCCAAACCTGTCCAATCAGAAACGAAAATCCGAACTCCTTGATCGAAAGCCACGAACCCTGGCCGATGACAAAGAACATCGCCAGAATAATTACCAGGATCAAAGCGGCACACGCCGTGAGAACGGCGCGATATACCTTATCGGACGACGAAAATCTCCGGGGGCTTTCATCCGGTGATCGATCTTTTTGAACTGGCGAGTCGGACATCAGTATTATTGTGCTCGAAGGGCCTTTCCGTTATGTTCGACCAAGGCTATCTTTGCCGAGGCCCGCTTTACCATTCCCTGCGGCAACGGAGAATAATACAAGGCCTGAGCAAATCTCTGGCCGTCATTGATTCCCCACGTCAGAAAATCTACGAGCGTCCGGCCTATTACCTCATCGGGCTGATCTTTGTAGATCAACACGTAAACATAGCTCGAGATCGGATATACGTTCTGGCCCGAAGCATCCGTTATCGAAGCTCGCAAGTCATCGGGCGTCTCATCGATCGTCTCCGACGCGGCATTTGTTACCGTTTCAAAATTTGGAGTAACGTAATTTCCAGCCTTATTCTTGATCTGCCCAACGGGCATCTTGTTTTTTACGGCATACGCCAGTTCGACGTAACCGATAGTGTTTGGCGTCTGCTTGACCTGTCCGGTGACGCCCTCGTTGCCTTTTCCGCCCAAACCAACCGGAAAACTCGGGCTGGTACCTTCGCCGACCTTTTCTTTCCACTCAGGGCTGACCTTAGAAAGATAGTTGGTAAAGATCGCCGACGTGCCGCTTCCGTCCGAACGGTGTACGACGGTCAGCGGAACCGATGGCAATGCTACGTCCGGATTATCCGCTTTTATTCGTTCGTCATCCCACGTTGTTATCTTTCCTAAGAATATATCAGCTATCGTCGCAGGCGAAAACCGAAGCGGCGTTTCGACACGTTCGAGATTGTAGGTCAGGACGACCGCACCGAGAATTACCGGCACATGAATGATCTGGCCCGGAGCCGACTGCAAATCCGCATCGCTCATCACGAGGTCCGACGCTCCGAATTGGATCGTCCTCTCTTTTACTTGTTTGATGCCGCCGCCCGAACCGATCGATTGATAATCGATCTTGACGTTAGAATTAAGGTTGCCGTATTCGCTGACCCATTTTTGCATTAACGGGTTGATCAGCGACGAGCCTGCTCCTTGGATCTTGATATTATCGCCCTTGCTTCGACGCCCGCTAAAGCACGAAGCGCCGAGCATCAAGACGCCCAGCAAGCAGAAAACAAAGATCCGGCTACGATTCATAAGCATTGGCCCGCAACATTCGACAGACTCACATTCAACGGCGAATTCTTGCTCAAAACAAATGTCCGGGCAAGCTCAAGACCGATCCCGAAGCAAAGCATTGGGAAGATCGATTCGAACAGATCTTCGAACCTTACGCTCTAGCCCTTAAAGCGGTGCTTGATAAAGACCGCTTCGCGCAGGTAAACGTTCAACTCGCAGATATCTTTTACATAGTCGCCGATGCGCTCGATGTGTTTGGCGACGAACAGAAGCCGAGCGGCTCCATTGGCGGCTTCGGGATTTGTGATCATCAGGGCTAACAGCTCGTCAAAGACGCGAACGTAGCATTTATCTAGTTTCTGATCGCGGGTGATGATCTCACGCGAAGCGTCGGCATCCTCCGACGTGAAGGCATTTAGAGCCTCTCCAAGCATTCCTGCGGCGATGTCCGCCATCAACGAAAAATCGATATAGTTGTCGATCTGCGGTTCGTTATTCAGAATGATCGCGGCCTCAGCGATACTCGACGCGTGATCGGCGATGCGTTCGAGTATCGGCGTGATCTTCGCTACCGAGACGACCAACCGCAGGTCATGCTCGGTCGGTTGTTGCGAGGCTAAGATCTCGATGCTCAGTTGATCGATCTCGAGTTCCATCTGATCGATCAGTTCGTCGTCATCGCGGAAGCTTCGTGCCAGTTCGCTATCCCGTTCAGTGAGCGAGACCATCGCTCGGTGAACTGCGTCTTCGGTTTTGCCGCCGAGTAGTAAAATTTTGTCGCGCAACAGATCGAGTTGCGCTTCTATTCGCACGTGTTCCATTTCAACGTGTACGGGTTCGCTCAAATAAGACGGCGTGTGACCGAATGACGCCGTTGGCGAAACGATACTCTCACTCATAAGATGCTCGCACGATTATAGTTCAAAGTACTGCGCGAAAAAGTTACATTATACTTAACTTTGAACGAGCCGCTGATAAGCAAACCCGATATGTAACAGTTCGGTAACATTTCGGCAATATTGTCCGGTCGTTACCTGACGAATAGCAGCGAACGCGTATGCCGACAATCCTCATCTTAGTCGCAGCAGTGTCGATATATTGATAGACTATCAAGACACCTTTTGCCCTGTACATCGACTGGAGGAGAATATGAACAGACAACTTATCTTAAAAAGACTGACCGTCGCAGCAATGGTGCTGACGATTTGGAGCGTTCCGCTCGCCGCATTCGCACAAACGCGGATCACGATGCCGAAGAACAAATACAAGGTCCAGGACGATGTAAAACTCGGCTCGGACGCGGCCCGGCAGGTCGAGCAGCAGTTTCCTATATTAAACGACGCTGATGCGACACGATATCTCGAACGTGTAGGTGCGAGGCTGGTTACGTCCATCCCTCCGCAATTCCGCCAGTCCGCGTTTAATTATCGTTTTAAGTTAGTAAATGCGAGTGATATCAATGCTTTTGCCCTGCCCGGCGGACCAATGTATGTGAATCGCGGAATGATCGAGGCCGCCAGGAACGAAGGCGAAATGGCCGGTGTTATGGCCCACGAGATCAGCCACGTCGCACTCCGTCACGCTACGGCGCAGGCAACGAAGCAGGGAAGTGCGACCAATACGCTCGGCACGATCGGCCTCATCCTCGGCGGAGCTATTCTGGGCGGACAAACCGGTGCCCAACTCGGAGCCGCTGCCGCGCAGGTGTGGCAGACAAAATACAGCCGTGAATATGAAACGCAGGCGGACATTCTCGGTGCACAGATAATGGCGGATGCCGGCTACGATCCTCGTGATCTCGCAAATATGTTCAAAACTATCGCCGGTGAGGGCGGTAGAGGCGGTCCGCAATGGATGAGCACCCATCCGGATCCCGGTAATCGTTTTGAGAAGATAAATCAGGAGGCGACCTACTTAAATGTTTCGCAGAATCCGATCAAGATAACTCGAGATTTCGAGCGCGTTAAGGCACGGTTCCGCGGAATGCCGAAAGCTCGCACGATGGCGGAGATCGAAAAGGCCGCTGGAAATGGTCAAACTAATACGCCGAATCCGACTGCTAACGGCAGGTATACGACCAACGTCGCCTTCCCGTCGACTCGCGTCAAAGGTTACGAGGCCAACAACGTTCGAATGAACGTACCGTCCAATTGGGTCGAATTTCCGGGCAGCAACGACGTCCAATTTGCTCCGGAGGGTGCTTATGGCGATCAGGGAATTACCCACGGTTTATTGGTCGGTGTCTCGACCGCCGAAAATAACGCTCTCGCTCGTGACACTGACGTTTATATCAACGATATTCTTTCGGGAAACGGCTATCTCAGCAAACGCGGCGGCTATACGAATACGTATCTCAACGGCCGTCGGGCATTGTCGATCGTGCTTTCGGGACGTTCGCCGGTGACTAGCCGGAATGAGATCGTCACCGTCTACACAACGCTGCTTAGTTCGGGCGAGCTGTTGTATATCGCGACGGTGGTTCCGGAGACCGAGGCTCAATCATACGCTTCGGCATTCCGAAACATCATTAATTCCGTTCGGCTAAGCGATCAGTAATTCTTTCAACCTCGGCGAACTCCGCGTAAGTCACTGCGAATGCAGAGTCGGACGCGGAGTTCGCTATTTTTAAGCCTAGTTCTGATCTGCGAGATGCTCATTGTCGGTCCGAATTGTCATGAGCAGAGCGATGGCGACGATCGAAACGCAGGCGCTAGTAAGAAAGGCGACGGCCATTCCGAATTCGTTCCACAGTAGCCCGAATATCAACGAGGCGGGGAAAACGGTAATACCGAAGGCTAAGTTATACAGACCATACGCGGTTCCGCGTTTGTTCTCCGGAACCATATCTGCGACAAACGCCTTTTCCACGCCTTCGGTCAACCCAAAATATGAGCCGTAAACGATAAACAAAACCCAGCATTGCCACGGCGAATCAACAAAGGCGAAAAGAGCGTAAACGACAGCATAAACCAGCCAGCCCGACATTATCACCTGTTTTCGCCCGAATCTGTCTGACAGATTGCCTCCGATCAGTGAGAAAATTACCTTGCTTAGATGAAGCGTCATCCACAGCAAAGGCAGGATAGCCGGCGAGATCCCCGACTGTGTCGCCCGCAAAAGCAGAAACGCATCTGTTGAATTCGAGAGCGTAAATACGGCTATAACGACCAGGAAGCGCTTGAAATTGCTGTCGAAACCTTTCAGGGAGAGCGATGGCGGAGGCGTTGCCACCGAGCTGACCGGCTTTTTGCCGTCTTCGCGAACCAGGAAACCGATAACGACGAGCCCGAGAACGACCGGAATCGACGCAAAAAGGAAAACCTGTTGGTATTCGCGAACGGTCGGATTTCCCGTGTCGACCGCAAAGATCGTCAATAGAAAGAACGCCGCGACCGGACCAAAGACTGCTCCGAGATGATCTGCCGCCCGGTTAAATCCGAAGGCAAATCCGCGTTCGGACTTCGGCACGCTTTCGGCGATCAGGGCATCTCGCGGGGCTCCGCGAATTCCTTTACCGACGCGATCCGTCATCCTTACGACCAAAACCTGCGGCCAGGTCGTGACGAACGCCAGAAGCGGACGGACGATCGCCGCCAGCGAATAGCCAACAAAGACCGGCAGTTTGCGCGTGCCGAATCGATCGCTGAGATAACCTGAGAAGAGTTTTAGAAGGCTGGCGATCGACTCGGCGAACCCTTCGATGAGACCGATCGCAAACGGTGATGCACCGAGCGACAGAGCGAGGAACGCAGGAAGCAGCGGGTAAATTATCTCGCTCGATGTGTCGTTGAGAAGACTGACTGCGCTGAGTGCTAGCACGTTGCGGGGAAGATTGACGTAGCGTCGCCAACCGGTGATCTCTGAAACTTTTTCGGTATTCGCCATCGCGGCCTATTTGGACTGCGTCGGCCGCTGACGTTCAGGTCGGGTAGATTTGCTGGACCCGAGCCACCAAAATGAAAAACTACCGGCGATGGCGATCGCCAGAATTATCGCAACGATCACTAAGCGAAATGCCATCTTAACCGACTTTTTCAGCAACTTAAAAACGATAAAGGCGACAGCTAAAAAAACAAAGAGAAACGCGACCGCCAATAAAACACCGACACCAGAACTTGAACTCACCGGTGCTAAATCGAATAGTAACGCAGGACTGATCATATTATTCACCATCTTCAAACGCTCTGGCTTTTTCGATCGCGTCGATGTCTTCGTCCGCCAGATCGGCCGTTTCCGCGGGCAAGCTGTAATCGCCATCAGCCCACGCGCCAAAATCAAGCAGCTTGCACCGCTCGGAGCAAAACGGACGAAATTCGTTACCGGTAAATTCGATTTCCTTAATGCATTGCGGACATTTTACTAATGGCATAACTTCAAAATAGAAAGAAAGACTAGCATATATTCCCATTGCCCAGAAACACAGTCGCGGACAAAAAATCGGTTGATTCTGTCATCGAAAGTTGTAACATATGGTTGGCGAACAAAGACCGCCGCGATGACGTATTGTCTATAGATCAGCACGGCTGAGGAAATGAACAATGAGTGAATATAAAGAAAAATTTGACCGTTGGCAGAAGAAGGCGACCGAGAAATTAGATGAGATCGATTCCCAGCTAGGGCTGAAGGAAAAGATCGAGGGCGGGGCAAAAGCTGTTTACGACACGGCACAGAAAGGCGCCGGGTATGTGAAGACCGAGGCGGAGAAAAGCGATGTCGGTAAGCAGGCAGTGAAGGTTGCCGAAGGTGTGATGAATACCGCCGCCGACACGGCTAAGACCGCCTGGAACGTAAGCGAACCAGTGCGGGACGCAGCCGTCGATGCCGGGACGAAAGCAGGTGCGATCGTCTCTGATGCTGCGGGCCGGGCCGGTGAATTTTTCGACGATGCTTACGAAACCGTCGGGACCAATGCGAAGCGCGTTTCGAATGTTGTTGGGTTCGGTGCGTCTCTCTCGTCGACGCTGGACTCGGCTTTTCGATCGGTCCAAAAAGCTGCCGATTGGGCGGTCGAGGATCCAATTCGTGCCGCAACGACCGGCGTTTCGATGGCGATCGGTGCCGGATTGGGCGTTGTTTTTACCGGAATTAGTTCGCACTGGCTATTGAATTCGGCGATTCCGACATGGTCTGTAAAGAAACTTGCCGAAAATTTCGACGGCTATCTCAAGCGTCGTGAGGAGATGATCGCGAAAGGACAACTGTCGGAGGCGGACGCCGAACAGATTCAATTCGAACGCGATATCGCAAAACGCGTCGGAGCACCATTGCTCGGAGCATTCTCGTTCGCGTCCGGTGCAGTAATGCTGAGCAGTGTTTTGAATCCCGCAGCCGTGACGGGCTTTCCGATCGGCTCGATAATCGGCGGCAATCCGCTGCTTCAGGGCGTATGGTTCTTTGGTAACGGCATGGTTTGTTTTAAGACCAGCTACGATTTCTTTATGATCGCCCTCGACGGCCAGGAAGATGTCGAAAATATGGTGAGAGAGATAAAAGGATTGTTGCCGGCATCGGTCGGATAAAAATTATTTGCCGCTAAAAAGTACAAAAGACACAGAAAAGAGGGAAAGCCGACGTAAAACCGGCTTTCCCCTTTTTTTTGCGGATTCTGCGCCTTTTCACGGCAATACCTCTTAATTTATCTTTATCGGAAATGGCACGAAGCATAGGGCGAAGATCACGAGCGTTAGGAACGCGATCGCTTTTCGCTTTGCGTCGAGTGGTGTTTGGTCGAGCGGTTCCGGATGGCGGACACGCATCATGACCGCCAAAATGATCGCGATCAAGAATCCGCTGGGACTATGGAAAAAATACATCCCAAGTGCCGAAAGGGTTGCCATTACGGGAAAGGCGATGCGGCCCGTCCACCGGTGCACTTTTTCCCCAAAAACTGCATAGACGGCATGGCCTCCGTCGAGTTGTCCGGACGGGATGAGGTTAAGTGCGGTCACGAGCAAGCCAACCCACGCCGCAAAATAGAACGGATTCTGGTCCATCGGTAACGCCGGATCGACGCTGGTTAAAAAACTTAGAAGCTTAAAAAAGAGCGGTTCGGAGAAGGTGATCGGCGAAATATTGCCGAGTTCGATATCTTTTGCAGTGCCGAACGTCATCGTCGCAAATGCGGCAATCGCGACTGGTATCAGGGCGATAAATCCCGCGATCGGCCCGGCGACTCCGATGTCAAAGACCGCTTTCCGCGAGGGCATCGGCGACAATATTTTAATAAATGCACCAAATGTTCCGGCCGGCCCGATCATGGGCGGGGTTGGGATAAAGAACGGCAGCGTCGCATCGACCTTATAAATGCGGCAAGCAACGTAATGACCCATTTCGTGACAGATCAGGATAAATAAGAGGGAAAGCGAGAATTTGAGTCCGTAAGCGAGCAGGACCGAATTCGCGAAGAGTTCATGGACGACCTCAGCGATCATTCCCCCGTAGGCGAGCGGGAGCGAGATCAGAAATTGGATAACTTCCAATGCCGTTTGCGGATCATCGTCGGGCAATTTCGAGAATGGGCCGAACGGGAACATAGATCCGGCAATGGTCGCCGTACACAATGTCACTGCCAGATACGCCAGATGCTTGATCCACGTCTTCGCGGTCGGACGCATGGCGTGACGCTCGTAATAGTATTGTTGATCGATCTGGTCGGGCTCGGTCATTTGCTACAGCAGTCTGAATTGGAGGTCTGAATAAGAAAGACCGCAAACCGCAAGCTTAATAACGCTGCTCGGCGATCTACGATCTGATTTTCTGAGGAGAAAAATTAAAATACCAGTATATTGCTAATCAACGGCCTTCGCTGAAAGTTCCTTACCGGGTTTGAACCGGATCGTTTTGCCCGCCGGGATCGGCACTTCTTTGCCGGTCCGCGGATTGCGGCCGACGCCGCGTTTGCGGGGCTTTACGACAAATACGCCGAAGCCGCGAAGCTCGATGCGTTTGCCCTCTGCGAGAGCGGTTTTCATCGCCTCAAATAGCGAATCTACGACCTGCTCCGCCTTTTGTTTCGGCACCCCGGTCTTGTCAGCCACCAGGTTGACGATGTCTAGTTTGATCATTAATGCCTCCTAAAATTTGGAAACGTGAAAAGAAAACCAAAACCAATCGCAATTGCATCATATTCCTGTAACTCTCAATCTGTCAAGATTTTGCGGACAAGGGACATCTTAATTCTCCAGGGTTATCGATGCATCCTAGAGACCAAACCGGATGCTTTCAAAGACTTTTCCGCACCGATCGTGAAAATGTTAGAATCTCTCTACGTCATTAATGCATCTATTCATTTCAGGTTCGTGGTAGTGGAGGAATCAGATTATGCGTTGGAGAGATCAGCGGCAGAGCGATAATGTGGAGGATCGTCGAGGAATGGGTGGACGAAGCGTCGCCCTCGGCGGCGGCGGTATCGGAGTAATCGTGTTGGCGGTCGTGATCTATTTATGCGGCGGCGATCCGAGCCAATTGCTCCAAACCTCTCAACCACAAAACGTACCAGCGCCCGGAACGTCCGTCGCGAATAAAGCTGTTTCGCCGGATGAGAACCGCCAGTTTGTCGGTGCCATTATGGGCAATCTCGAAGACGCTTGGAAACAAATACTGCCGCAGCAAACGCGGATCGCGTTTCAGGCCCCGAAACTCGTCCTTTTCACCAATCAGGTTGCGTCCGCATGCGGCAATGCAAGCGCCGCGTCGGGGCCTTTTTATTGTCCCGGCGACTACAAGCTTTATCTCGATTTCGCATTTTTCGATGAGCTTAAGCTCGAATTCAAGGCACCAGGTGATTTTGCTCAGGCCTATGTGATCGCCCACGAATTTGGTCACCACATCCAGAATTTGACGGGCACGATGGATAAGGTTCAGCGTGCCGGGGAGAATAATCGTCTGTCGGTGGCACTCGAATTACAGGCAGATTGCTTCGCTGGGATCTGGGCGAATTTCGCCGCCAAACAAGGACGCGTCGATGCCGGCGATGCTGAGGAGGCGATCAAGGCGGCGGGAGCAGTCGGCGACGATATGATCCAGAAACGAACGCAGGGCTATGTCATTCCGGATTCGTTCACTCATGGTTCGGCACAGCAGCGAATCCAATTTTTCACTACCGGTTTTAAGTCGGGAGATATGAAGCAGTGTCAGACGATACGCTAGATTAGACCGCAAACGGCTTTCCGTATACTTCCTGATATACGTAACCGAGAAAGCGAGCTTCGGCAGTGTACAGAACCTCAAACCAGCAATTTGATAGGTAAAGGCGTTTTTCGTTATTGGTTGTTAGCTTCTCGGATTTTTTGAGTGCGAATGCCTCGGGGTCGATGTCATCGAGACGGTAGGCGTTCGACATTTCAGTCTTCATTTCGCGGGCCGCTCCGAGGGCTTCGAGAACGTCTGTTATCCAAAGTTTCAGCATAGCTTCCGTATAATTTTCTTGTAACGCCTGGATCGCCCCGACGGCAAATCGTGCCTCGGCGTTCTCAAATAGATACGTCCCAATGCCATTAGCTTCGTCGTCCAACTGCTTCCATTGGAAAAGTTCTTCCGTATAAGCCATTCGCATGCGTGCGGTGCGTTCGTCAAAATTCAAGAACCACTCGAGCAGATCGGCGAGCGATTCCACCTCGGCTTTTCCATTCACGACCTTCAGTTTCGGAGGTTCTGTTTCCTTTATTTTTGCTTCAGCCATATCAGTATTATTTCATTAAGGGTGTGCTTTTACAATTACCTTGCCCGATGGATATAATCGCTCCATAGTGGCAGATCAAACACTCGAAAATTCGCTCAGTGCCAGTGAGATCCTGAAGGAGGAAGAAAGAGACCTCGGTTTTGGTGCGGTCGTCGCGGGTCAGAGCCGACAGCGGCTATTGAATGCCGATGGTTCGTTCAACGTCAAACGGACCGGACTGCCGCTTCTTACATCGCTCAATTTCTATCATATTCTGCTGACGATGAAATGGCGAACGTTTTTACTGCTCGTTCTGGTGCTGTATTTCTTGAGCAATGTCGTTTTCGGCCTTTTGTACACCGCGATCGGAGTTGGTTCGCTGGTGGATACGTCGTCGGTCCCGATGGGGAATGTTTTTCTCACCGGATTCTTCTTCAGCGTTCAGACCTTTGCGACGATCGGGTATGGCACGATCCATCCGGTCGGCATTCTCCCGAATCTGCTTGTCACCGTCGAATCGTATTACAGCCTGCTCGCAAACGCCCTGATAACCGGCGTTGTTTTCGCCAGATTTGCGAGGCCGACCGCGAAGGTGATATTCAGTGAAGTTTGCGTCATCGCTCCGTATCGCGACATCGAGGCCCTAATGTTCCGGATGGTGAACGGACGTAATAATCAAATGATTGAGGTCGAGGCTAAGCTGCTTTTTGCCAGATTTGTTGAGGAAAACGGGAAAAAAGTGAGGAAATTCGACTTCCTGAACCTCGAACGCGACAAGGTCACTTTCTTTCCGCTCGGCTGGACGGTCGTTCACCCGATCGACGAAAAGTCTCCGCTCTACGGTCTTTCGCAACTCGATTTCAAACGTACCGACGCCGAGTTTCTGATACTATTCACGGCAATGGACGAGACATTTGCCCAGACGGTGCATACTCGTTCGTCCTATAAGCCGGACGAGATACGGTGCGGATATAAGTTTGTAAGTTTTTATAATGAGGTCGAAGATGGGGAACCGATCTCGATCGATGTTCGTAAACTATCTCAGATCGAGAGAGCGGACTAAATTCAGATTTCTTGGGAGCACTTCATGGCAACACAATATGTAACCTGCCCGAATTGTAAGACGCAGAATATTAATGCAGGCGGACGATGTTCGAACTGTGGCACCAGTATGCCGGTCAGTCCGATGCCGATGCAGCAAGTTTACCCGTCGCGACCGCCCGAGTCGGATAAAAGATTGCTCGCGGGGCTACTTGGCATCTTTCTCGGCGGTCTCGGTATTCACAAATTTGTTCTTGGTTATAAGACTGAGGGAATAATAATGCTTTCGGTGTACGTTATCGGTCTTTTCCTGTGCGGCATCCCATCTTTGGTGATGGCAATAATCGGGATCGTCGAAGGAATTATGTACTTGGTCAAATCCGAAGACGAATTTTATCAGACCTACATCGCGAATAAAAAAGCTTGGTTTTAATCAATGTTTACAGGAATTATTGAAGAATTAGGCAAGATCGCCTCAATCGAAACACACACGGCAGGTTCGCGGATAACGGTCGCGGCGGCCATCGTTACGTCGGATGTCAGCAACGGTGATTCGATCGCGGTCAACGGCGTTTGCCTGACCGCACTCAACGTCACGACGACGTCGTTCGTCGCGGACGCTTCGCCGGAAACCCTCGATCGTACGACGCTCGGTTCAATTTCTGCCGGTGCGCCGGTAAATCTCGAACGGGCAGTTACGCCATCGGCACGTCTCGGCGGTCATATCGTCCAGGGACACGTCGACGGACGGGGCGAATTTATCTCAGCCACGCCTGAAGGCGATTTTTGGACGGTGCGAATCGGTTTTCCCCACGAGTTCGGCAAATATCTTGTCTTCAAAGGTTCTGTTACCGTTGAGGGCATCTCCCTTACCGTTGCCGCTCTCAACGAAAGTAACTTCGACATTGCCGTGATCCCCAAAACGTGGGAAATGACAAATCTTTCTTCCCTCAAACCCGGTGACGCCGTCAACCTTGAAGCGGACGTCATTGCCAAATACGTCGAACGAATGATGGAATATCGCTCATCGACCTAGGTCGTCGGATACCTCGCGAAGACTCTGACGAATGGCTGGGAGCGTTGCGTAATAATATGTTCCCCACATCTCCGTGCGTAGCAACTCCGCTATCAAGCTGTCTTAATTGGGATTTACGCCCGATTTGCAGTAACTTATCTTAAAGTTCTCCGCTATTTATGTTGATCTCGCTCCTAATCCTGGCACTCATCGCTTGTGGAGGCATGTCGCTCACTTACCTCGTGACGCACGATGAGAGGTTCATGTGGCGCCTCGCCGTCGGCAATATCGTCGGAGCGGCACTCTTCGGGCTGATCGCTTTTGTGCTCGCATTGTTGTTCGGATTTAGTTTGGTCACCGTACTGATCGCCCTCGCCCTCACCCTTTTGCCGGTGTCGCTGTTTACCGACCGAGGTCGCCGATCGAAGCTCAAAAATGACTGGGCGAAGGCGAAGGGAAAACTTCAGGGCGGAACGTTGAAACGATTCTCGGGCCTCGCCTTTTACGGCTTTTTCTTTATATTATTCTGGTTTTTTTTCGGACAGACGATGTACGAGACGAGTCAGGGTATTTTCACCGGCGGTTCTAACAATCTCGGCGATCTGCCGTTTCATTTGGGAGCTATTTTCAGCTTTACGGAGGGTAATAACTTTCCGCCGCAGAATCCATCGTTTTCCGGTGCAAGGTTTTCATATCCGTTCATCGCTGATTTTCTGACCGCTTGCTTTATGCGATTTGGAGCGGATGTTAAGGACGCTCTGTTTCTGCAAAATTTTTCATGGGCGTTCTCTCTGCTCATTATCCTCGAACGGTTTTCCGAAAAGCTCACCGGCAGTAAACTCGCCGGAAGGATCGCTCCGATCCTTCTCTTTTTCAGCGGCGGTCTCGGATATATCGGATTTTTCAAAGACCTAGGCGATCAGGGTAAAAGCGTTTGGGAGTTTCTCTGGTCGTTGCCCCGCGACTACACGATCGGTGAAGAATTTCGCTGGGGTAATTCGATGGTCGTGCTGTTTATCACTCAGCGCAGTTTACTACTCGGAATGCCTCTTACCGTCGTGGTGCTCGGATATTTGTGGAAGGTATTTACTAACGGGTTCACGGACGCCAGCAAGATAGAGGACGGATCTAGAGCTTTACTTTTCTACCGTTCACCTTTTCTGGTGGGACTACTTGCGGGGACGCTGCCGTTGATCCACCTTCACAGTCTGGCAGTTTTGTTTGTCGTTACAGCGTTCCTTTTTGCTATCAGACCGGATCGATGGCGTGAATGGATCGCGTTCGGGGTCGGCGTTTGCGTGGTCGCGTTACCCGAATTGATCTGGACGATGTCCGGAACGGCAACGGAAACGAGTAAATTCTTTGGCTGGCATTTTGGTTGGGATCGCGGCGATACGAACGTCCTCTGGTTTTGGATCAAAAATACGGGAATTGTCATTCCGGTGCTGATCGCGGGTATTTATCTTCTTTTTTCGCAACAGAGAGGAAGTACGGAAACAAGCGAGATAAAAGACCAACGACCGAAGGCTAAGGAACTTTTATTATTTTATATTCCGTTTATTTTTCTCTTCGTTGTCTCAAACGCGGCTAAACTCGCACCGTGGGAATGGGACAATATTAAGGTATTGATCTATTGGTTCGTGGGCTCGCTGCCGCTCATCGCTTATACGATAGCGTGGGCGTGGCAAGAGGGCCGGATCCTGAAAGTAGTGGCCGGCGTCGGATTTACGTTGCTCATTCTTGCGGGAATGCTCGACGTTTGGCGGACGGCGTCTGGGCAGAATAAGATCAAGGTTTTTGATACCGATGCCATTCGTGTCGCGGTTCAGATACGAGCTAAAACGCCGCCCGACGCTCTGTTTTTGAATGCTCCGACGTACAATTCCGCTGTTGTTCTCTCGGGGCGACGTTCATTTATGCGTTACAGCGGTCACCTCGCCTCGCACGGCATTGATTATCTGCCGCGTGAGGAAGATGTGAAACGAATTTACTCAGGTGGCGGAGCAGCCGATATTCTACTGAAAAAAGATGAGATAGAATATGTCCTGATCTCGCCGGAAGAGCGAAATTCGCTGGGTGCGAACGAAGAATTTTTCAAAAAATATCCGGTCATCGCAGAATCGGGACCGTACCGCGTTTATCAGATCAAATAGTTCAAGAGATGATGAAAGAAAGAAAAGCATCAGTCACGGAAATAGAGGTAGCGGTCGAGGAGCGGCCGTTTGATATTGTTTGGCTGGTGAGCTGCGTTTTCGTGACCGCCTCGGCGACTTTTCTACGCTTTTTCTGGCTCGGGCTCAAACCTCTGCATCATGACGAAGGCGTAAACGGATTTTTCTTGACCACTCTGTTTCGCGACGGTGTTTACAAATACGACCCGGCAAACTATCACGGACCGACGCTTTATTACATAACCCTCGCATTTACGAAGGTCTTCGGGCTCGAAACTGTTCCCGTGCGGGCGAGCGTGGCGATCTTTGGTGTCCTGATCGTTGTGCTGACTTTTTTCCTGCGCCGCTACATCGGTACGGTCGGCAGTCTCGCGGCCGCATTTTTTCTAGCTCTTTCGCCGGGAATGGTCTATATTTCGCGGTATTTTATTCACGAGATATTTTTCGTTTTTTTGAGCCTCGCGATCGTTTTATCGGTCGTGTTTTTCATTGAGAAGCGAAAGGCCGGAATATTTGCGACCGCGTGGATGGTTCTGCTCTTATACGTCTGTTTTCTGCCATCGGCTTTGTCACTCGCAAGCGTCTTGGGCGGTACGAATACGGTCAAGTTGTGGTCACTCCGCATCGTATTCTTCCTAGTTGAATCTGTACTGGTTTTTCTGGTCGTCCGCATGATCCGCGATTGGGATAATGGAAGACCTGTTTATCTGTTGCTGGCCTCGGCATCGACAGCTCTGTTTTTCGCTACCAAAGAAACGGCGTTCATCACTCTCGGAACGATGCTGATCGCGTGTTTCAGTGTCTGGATCTGGCGGCTTATTGCCCGAGTCCAGACAGTCGAGAACAATAAAACCACCATTGTTATCGCCGTCCACGCGATGGTCATTCTCGCGGTTCTATACTTCAACTCGAGCTTGATCGACGGTGCAAAATGGCTTTTCGAAAATTTTCTAGGTGCCGGGAAACCGCAGGAATCTTTCGCCTTTTATTCGATAGTTTTACTTGGCTTCACGACGCTGCTGACGTGGATAATCTTTCTCGTTTATTTCCGCAATACGAACGATACAGACCTGGTTGAGCCAACCGGCCTGACATGGTCTAATTTTCGCCTCGGGGTTGGAAAGAGTGCGGATCTTTTGCTAATTATTGCCGCCGTCGCGACGGTTTTTATCTATCTCACAGTCTTGTTCTTTTCTTCCTTCTTCACCTACGCGGAAGGCGTCCAAAAAGCAGTCGAGGCGTACGCGATCTGGACAAAAACGGGCACCAAAGACCATACACAAAGCGGTCATTTGGCCTATTTAAAGTGGGGATTTAAGGTCGAGGCTCCAATACTTTTGCTTTCGTCGCTAGGTGCGTTGATAGCTTTGCTCAAGGCAAAACATCGGTTAGCGATATTTGTTGCGTTTTGGGCGTTCGGCCTATTTACCGCGTATTCGATCATTCCATACAAAACGCCGTGGCTGGCGATCAGCTTTTATCTCCCGATGTGTATCATCGCTGGCTACGGCGTGAATGAACTCGTCACTTCGCGAAGGGTCGCGCTTAAGATAGGCGGCGTAGTTGCGGCGTTAATAGCGTCAGCAACGCTTGCCTACCAGACGTACAACCTTAATTTCGTTCGCTACGACGACGAGGAAATGGCCTACGTTTATGCCCATTCGAAACGCGAACTGATCGATCTCGCCAATAAGATCTACTATTATGCGGATAAGAGTGGAGAGAGCAATAATGCCGCCGTCGATATCGTTTCGCCGGATTATTGGCCGCTGACCTGGTATCTGAACGACTACAAACGAGCGACGTTTCACGGAGCTTTAGTCGATAGCGGTACCGCCGCGATGATCGTCGCCAAAAAGAATGATCAGGACGCTGAGGTCATCCGCCGATACTCCGCAAACTATAAATTCGTAGGCGTTTACCCGCTCAGACCGGGCGTTGATCTGATGTTACTCGTGAAAAAAGACCTAGCTGACAGCGACGCAAAGGAACTGTACAAGATCCTCGAATACGAATCGCCGAAATGACTAACGGGTAAAAATACCAACCAAAACGAGAATACTGCCGATCACCAGGCAAGATTCGATCAACGAGTATGGACCTAAAACGCCGAAAACGGCGAACCTCTAAATCCTAGAGATTACGCCGCTCTCGTCTAATACTCTGATATTATGCCTGCAAATGGGCCTCGACGAACCACAGAAGCTTATCGATCTCGCGAGAAATGCCGGTAAAAAGGTCGGCCGTGTCGGCATCGCCCAATTCGTCCGACTTATCTATGTCCGCACGAACTTTCTTACCAAAATCGGCGAGT
>JAYSZT010000174.1:0-1623 GCA_043737915.1 Acidobacteriota bacterium | reverse complement strand
CGTTCGTTCTATGCCCGCGATTCGGATGGAAACGGACTTTGTTTTGTTGACTGTTCAACGCTTTTTACCGGACTCTGATAATCTAGAACAATGCTGGTTTTGGGAATTGAGAGTTCGTGTGATGAGACGGCGGCGGCGGTTGTTCGTGACGGACGCGAAATCGTTTCGTCGGTAATCTCTTCGCAGATCGCGATGCACGCTCCGTGGGGTGGCGTCGTGCCCGAACTGGCTTCGCGTGAACATCTGGAGAAGATCGAGCCGATCATTCTAGAGGCTTTGGCTCAGGCATCTGTGACGCTCAACGACATCGACGTGATCGCGGTGACGCAAGGGCCGGGTTTGATCGGTTCGTTGCTTGTCGGTGTTTGTTACGCAAAATCGCTGGCGTGGGCACGCGACATTCCGTTTGTCGGCGTCAATCATATCGAAGGCCACGTTTACAGCGTTAATTTTGAGAATCCGCAGGTCGAATATCCTGCATTGGCGCTCATCGTCTCAGGCGGTCACACAAACATTTTCCACGTCTCATCCGAAGGTCGATACAAGGTCGTTTCGCGAACGCGAGATGACGCGGCGGGCGAGGCGTTCGACAAAGCCGCGAAAATGCTCGGTCTCGGCTATCCCGGCGGACCGATAATCGAAAAGATCGCAAAGAATGGCGTCGCGAGACGAGTGAAATTTCCGCTTGCCAAGATTTCTGACGGACGCCCGGATCTCAGTTTTAGCGGATTAAAGACAGCTCTCGCACGCTATATCCGAGAAAATGATATCGTTCCTGCAATCGATGAGGTGAACATCAGCCAAGAAATAAGTGATGTGGCTCTTGGATTTCAGACTGCGGTCGTCGATGCTTTGACGAGCCGTATGAAGCGGCTCGCGATCGAACTTGAGCCCAAAACGTTGATCGTCGCTGGCGGTGTCGCGTGTAATCTGGCACTACAAAGAGCGTGTAGTGAACTCGCGAAAAAGCTTGGTCTTCCAATATATTTTCCCTCCAAACATCTCTCAACCGACAACGCAGCAATGATCGCTGCCGCCGGATTCGCTGAATTTAATGCGGGAAAACTCGCCGGACTCGACATGACAGCCGATATCACAATGCGTCTGCAAAACGTCGAGAACGAAGACGATGCCTTGCGTGCACGACACGTGAAATATCGCTTATAAAACTCTTGCCAATACGTTAAGATAAGGAGTAACATCATTCTAGATTTAAAACTGTTTCAACCCTCCGCACTCGGTCGTTCGTATTGTGTAAGAACTGCTCGACGCATATTCGAGCAGCCGCATTTTGTATTCAAAGCTTTTTGATCATCTGAGGTTAATTATGAAGTTTGGTAGATCGCTATTATCGATATTATTAGTTCTCGTCGCGGTTGCGGCGAATAGTTTTGCACAAGGGGTTGCGTCGCCGCTAACCATTCGCACGATCCCGTATCTTTCGGGATTGAGTCTGCCGGTGCAGGTCGTTAATGCAAAAGACGGTACAAATCGCATCTTCGTTGTTCAGCAACGCGGCATCATCAAGGTCGCTCAACCTGGTTCGACGACTACGACTGATTTTCTGAGCACAGTCGGGATTTCAAGTTCATCGGGCAACGAACGTGGGCTGCTAGGTCTCGC
>JAYSZT010000173.1:0-4117 GCA_043737915.1 Acidobacteriota bacterium | reverse complement strand
GTCTAGACCGTTCACGCCACCGGGCACTCGTCGACGAAGTTCGTGCCGCCGGCGCACGCATTCGCTTGATCTCCGATGGCGACCTTTCCGCCGGAATCTCGGCCGCCGTTGCCGGTACTAACATTCACGCCCTGATGGGCATCGGCGGAGCACCCGAAGGCGTGATCACCGCCGCCGCTATGAAATGCCTGAATGGTGAGATACTCGCCAAACTCGTTTGGGATCCGTCACGCCTCGGCGTCGACAAATCAAAGGTGCCGGAGGCATCGGTCGTTGTGAGACGCCTGAACGAAATGGGCATCACCGATCCGAACAAGGTCTACGACACAAACGATCTCGCTCCGGGGAAAAAGATCATCTTCGCAGCGACCGGTGTGACCGATGGAGCCTTGCTTCGCGGAGTAAGGTTTTTCGGTGCCGGCAAACGCACTCACTCGGTCGTTATGACCTCGGACTCGAAGAACATCCGTTTCGTCGACACGGTCCACGTCGAAGGAGGGCCCGATGCAGTTATCCGTTTTTAAGAGAGAATTGCCACAAAAGGCACAAAAGAAACGAAGGAAATTCTATTGATTTCTTTAACGATTATTTCGTGTTTTTCTTGTGCCTACTGTGGGCAAGCAAATATCAAATAAGATGATCGATTCAACAAAATACGTTCTTGATCTTAGCGAAGTTGGTGCCGGTGATGTGGCGATCGTTGGCGGTAAATGTGCGAGTTTGGGCGAGTTGTTTCGCGAGCTCACGACGCAGGGCGTTCGGGCCGTAGATGGATTTTCGACGACGAGCCGGGCGTATGAGGTCCTGCTCGAAACTGACGATCTACGCAACCGGCTAAAGGCTTTGCTGAATGGCCTCGATGTAAACAATCTTGACGAACTGGCTCGCGTCGGAGCTGAAGCTCGCCGTCTGATGCTCGAAACGCCTTTTCCGACCGAGGTCGAAGGAGCCATTACAAAGGCTTACGGCGAACTTGGCAAGCGCATCGGCAAGAAAAATTTCGAGGTCGCCGTTCGTTCATCCGCCACCGCCGAAGATCTGCCGGACGCATCCTTCGCCGGTCAGCAGGACACCATCCTGAACGTTCGCGGCGAACAGCGGATCATCGAGGCCTGTCACGAATGCTACGCAAGTTTGTGGACAGACCGTGCGATCTCGTATCGAACGGTAAAGGGTTTCGACCATTTCGATGTCGCCCTCTCAATCGGTATTCAGCCGATGGTTAGATCGGATATTGCGTGTTCGGGTGTAATGTTCACGCTCGATACTGAGAGCGGTTTTCGCGACGTTGTCGTCATAAATGGTGCTTGGGGACTTGGCGAAGCGGTCGTTCAAGGAATGGCAACGCCGGACGAATGGATCGTTTTCAAGCCGACGCTAAAACAAGGCTTCAGGCCGATCGTGACGCGAAAGCTTGGCGTTAAAGAGGTCAAGATGGTCTTTGCGGACGACGGCACCGGAACGCAGGTCCGGGATGTGGTCGAGACGCAGCGAAACCGATTTTGCCTCGCGGGATTTGAGGTTCTGCAGCTTGCGACTTGGGCATGTGCGATCGAAGATCACTATTCGAAACTCGCTGGCAAACCGCAACCGATGGATATCGAATGGGCGAAAGACGGCATCACCGGCGAACTTTTTATTTTGCAGGCGCGCCCCGAAACGATCCACGCTCAGAACACGAATAATTATATAGAGAAATACAAACTCGTCGGAACGCACGGTGCTCCGCTTGCGACGGGCGTTGCCGTAGGCGAGAAGATCGGTCACGGCAAGGCACACGTGATGCTCGATTCCGCCAAGCTGAACACATTTAAAAAAGGCGAGATCCTTGTCACCTCGATGACCGATCCGGCATGGGAGCCGATAATGAAACGAGCCTCGGCAATCGTTACAGATCGCGGCGGCCGCACCTGTCACAGCGCGATCATCAGCCGCGAACTCGGTATTCCCTGCATTGTCGGCAGCGGCGATGCAACCGAAAAGGTCAAGAATGGCACTGATATCACCGTCTCATGCGCCGAGGGCGAACGCGGCAATATTTATTACGGCAAAATCGATTTTAAGGTTGAAAAGCAAAAGATAACAGATAAGGTCCGCCCGCAAACACAGGTGATGATGAACGTCGGTGATCCAGATCACGCCTTTGCCGTTTCGCGTCTGCCGAATGACGGGGTCGGCCTCGCCCGGCTTGAATTTATTATCAATAATCACATCGGGATTCATCCGATGGCACTTGTAAATTATCCGAATCTGAAAAAACAAGCGGACATCGATACGATCGCGGGCCGCATTTTCGAGGAAGATCCAAAAGAGTTTTTCGTTCGTTCGCTCTCAGAAGGCATCGGCCGCATCGCCGCAGCTTTTTATCCAAAACCGGTGATCGTTCGCATGTCCGATTTCAAATCAAACGAATACGCGATGCTTATCGGCGGAAAGGAATATGAGCCGGTCGAGGAAAATCCGATGATCGGTTTTCGCGGCGCTTCGCGATATTACGATGAACGCTACAAGGCCGGCTTCCGCCTCGAATGCCAGGCGATGCAGCGTGCCCGCGAGGACATGGGCCTGACAAATATCAAGCCGATGATCCCGTTTTGCCGGACCGTCGACGAAGGCAAAAAAGTGATAGCTCTGATGGCCGAACACGGCCTAAAACAGGGCGAAAACGAACTTGAGATCTATGCGATGTGCGAACTGCCGGCGAATGTCGTGTTTGCAGACGAATTTCTCGAAATATTCGACGGCTACTCGATCGGCTCGAACGACCTGACGCAACTCGCTCTCGGCCTCGACCGCGACAGCGAGATGGTCGCTCATCTGTTCGACGAACGTAACGGTGCCGTCGAGAAAATGATCGCGATGGCAATCGACGCCGCAAAACGAGCAGGTAAAAAGATCGGCATATGCGGCCAGGCACCATCCGATTATCCTGAATTTGCCGAGTTTCTGGTCAAACGAGGGATCAACTCGATATCGTTGAACCCCGATACCGTAATTCAGACGACCCAACACATCCTAGAAACGGAAAACGTGCTTTCGAAAACAGCTAATAGCTGATTGCGATCAGCTATTTACTCAATTTAATTTATTGTGGCCAAACCTGCCAAAAATTACATTCCGCTGAATATTGCTGCGGCTATGCGGAGACAGGCGGTTCGGGTCTGGTTGATCGGACTTGCGGTCGTTGCGGTTTGGGCGTTACTGATCGTGGCGGCACCGCTACTAAAAGTTAACGGCTTCAATTCTGTTTCAACGCCTCTTTATAAATTTTTCAGTTATATCTGTCATCAGATCTCGGAGCGGTCGTTTCATATTGACGGAGAGCAGTTTGGAGTTTGCTCGAGATGTTTTGGCGTCTATTTTGGACTTCTCGCGGGGTTTGCGACATATCCGCTGTGGCGGCGCATCGACGAGATCGAGCCGCTGCCGAGGTTTTGGCTGTTCCTGTCGATGATCCCGATCGGGATCGATTGGTCGCTGACCATCTTCGGCATCTGGGAAAATACTCACTCGTCGCGCTTCACAACAGGCCTGATCCTCGGCGTTGCATGCTCAACGTTCATAGTTCCGGCGATCGTTGAGATCACGCGAAATTTCACCTGGCGACGCTTGTCAGAACCGCCCGCATGAGCGGGACGTGTATATGTCTCCATTTAATCGTCGTGCGGCTACGGGTTTGTCTACTAAGACATTTCCTAACGGTTCTGGCAACACCCGAACTTTTATTGACTTCAATTCGTAGAAGTTGCAGAATTAAACTGTTGGAAAAATTGAAATGAGGTTCACTAAAGAAAGTTCGACAAAACGTGCAAAAACCGATCTCGCCGAACGTTTAGAGATCGGTCAAGATGCTGTGGCCGAGATCAGCCTGACGGAAAAAGAATTTTCCGACATGTCTCTCGGCGCACCGGTCGAGGGCGAGATGTCGGCCCAAATGATCGCGAGCGGCTGGTCGATCGAACTCGAGGCAGCCGGAGTGACCTACGAATATCGCGGCGATAAATATCAGCTACGGTTATACGACTTTCAGGGGAAAAATTACGTTATAGAATCATAGGTTTGGAGCAGTACCATGAATCGCAATAATATTTGGATACACGTTGGTTTAGCAGTAGTT
>JAYSZT010000172.1:0-9372 GCA_043737915.1 Acidobacteriota bacterium | reverse complement strand
CGGTTTTCTAAAGCGAGTAGAAGAAGGAACGTGGGCCGGGCACGTCATTGAGCATTTTGCGTTGGAACTGTAAACAACGTTATATATGCCCTTTTCGCCCGTCTCGCGGGTACGGCCATATCCGGTATCCATTCCGGACATCGTTTGAAGTTCCAACGCAAAATGCTCAATGACGTGCCCGGCCCACGTTCCTTCTTCTACTCGCTTTAGAAAACCGCCTTCCTCACCGTAGCTGCAACCGTGGGAGAATACGGTCGGGAGCAACTCATACATTCGATCATAGAAACCGTCTATTAAATTAGTCGGCCGTTCCTCATAGTCACCGATGTCGAGACGCATGATGATCAGCTTCTTCCAATATCCGCTCCAGTAGTTAGGTCCGCGAAGTGTGCGAGTCTCTAAAATTTCCATAAGCTTGCGTATTTACTTAAGATTATTCATCCGAGGTCAGGCAATAAAAATTCGTTTGTCGGCTGCATCGGATGGCGGTCGAAATAGTTGTAGACCAAACCATCACGTAATACATGAAACTGCACTCCGCATATGCTAAATGTTTCATTATCACCAACTTCTGCTATCTCATTGAAACTGATCTGTGAACCGTCGACGATGGTTGTCGAACCTTCACCAAATACTTCAAGTACTCCATTACCATCCAAAATGATCGCTGTATTTTCGTCTATTCCGATACCAAGGTTATATGGATTATAAGATACGGCCGTGATCAAACGGCTGATCCGTCCCCGCTCGGAGAAATGCTGGTCAATTATGATGTTTTTAAGAAATCCCAGGCCGGGAGATAGTTTTACGGCGTTTTTATGAGGATGCGAACTGGGCTCTCCGCGAACGATCATCGAGGTACTCATCGCGGCCGCTCCGGCACTCGTCCCGGCCATTACGACGTTAGTTTCCCGAACCATCTTGCGGATCTTCTCAGCCAGTTTCGTACCGCCAAGAAGCGAAACGAGACGCATCTGATCACCGCCGGTCATGAATACACCCGTCACTCCGTCGAGCAGCTTGTCAACGTCGGCCTGGACAATGTCTTGCCGCGATGTTGCTCTTAAAACTCGGGGATTCGCGACGCCCAAATTCCTAAAGGCTTGTGTATAAACGTCCGCCGCAAACTCCGGAAAGTCCGATGCTACGGGAACGATCAATACCTCTGCCTTTTCACCACCGGCCAGTTCAAGAAATTTCTTCAAGATCCGCCGCTCGTTATATTTATCCTCTGCCCCGCCGATCACGAGCAGATGCCCGCCAATGATCTCGCGGTCGTGCGATTCACTCATTTATTAAATTTTTGATGCTAAATTAAAGAAGACTTTACACTAAGGTAGAGTAAAGTTAATCAACGGTCAAGAATCGATGGGAAATGAGGAAATAACGATGCGTAAAATAGTAAGACTCTGTTTACTTATTCTATCTCTTTGTATCGCAACAGAATTTGCGCAAGCTCAATCGATAATGGAGCTCGCAAATCAATACAACTCGTCCCTCAGGGCGTTTGAACGTCTAAAAAAGCCGTAGCTCACTAGAGAGTCTCTATCGAAAAGGAAGAATGTTGTTCGACAAATACGACGAGCTTGAGAAGTTGAGTGACACTGATTATTTGGGGTTTAGTAGAAAGATGCGGGGATTTGATGTAAATCGAGAAGAGATCATTTTTGTAGAACCCGACGGGATGTTCTTTTTGCGATTAGCAAAGAAATTGGGCACAAACGCCGACACGGATTTTTTTCGTCTTCTAGTCGAAATCAAACCACATAATGTCTGGGCATCATACATTGAACAACAAACCGACTATTCTGGTTGCACAATTTACGGAAACGGAAAGCTGACTAAACTATATGGAAAAGCCATGAGGTTCAAACAAGTCTATCCGAAGGCGTATTCCAACTACTTGAAAGACGAAATTGATTCTATTCTTGAGAAGTTTGCCGGGAATATATGCGCCTGCGGGAGCCGCGACCAGGTTATTAAAGAGTTCTCTATGTTCGTTGAAACCTACCCAAAGGATAAAAATACTTCGACAATTCAACTAGTTCTTAATGATTTAAGAAAAAACAAAGAGTTTAGGTTTAATTGCCAAAGTGGTTAAACGAACTCATTACGCATCCACCACGTTAGCTTTTTCCGAGTGTATTTCCTGCAAACTCCGCACCGTTACGCCTTTTTCCGCGATCTTAGCTCCGATCGCTTCAACCAGGGCCTCAGCACCTGTCATAGTCGTCACACAATGCACGTTAAACTGCAATGCGGCCTTTCTGATGGCTTTTTCGTCGTAAAATGAGGTCTTACCGAGCGGCGTATTGATAATGAGGGCGATCTCGCCTTGCTTGATCAGATCGGCAATGTTCGGGCGGCCTTCGTTGACCTTAAACACAGTCTCGCAGTCAAGCCCGACCTCGCGGAGGCGGTTTGCAGTTCCGTAGGTCGCGACGAGGTCAAAACCTAGTTTATTTAGCCGACGGGCGAGGACGACTGCTTGTCCCTTATCAATTGTATTCACCGAAATAAAGGCCTTTCCTTTCAACGGCAGCGTCAGCCCCGCACCTTCCATCGCCTTGCCGTAGGCCTCGCCAAAAGTCGAGCCAACGCCCATTACTTCGCCAGTCGAATGCATTTCGGGTCCGAGGATCGGATCTACGCCGGCAAATTTCTTGAACGGAAACACCGGCGATTTTACAAAAACCTTAGGAACCGGAAGAATATCGGGAAGATTAAAATCAGCCAGCATCTTATGCCCCGCCATCACAAGCGAAGCTATTTTCGCGATCGGCACTCCTGTCGCCTTGGCAACGAACGGCACGGTTCGGGACGCACGTGGATTGACCTCGATAACATAAACGCGGTCATCCTGGATCGCGAACTGTATGTTCATCAAGCCGACAACTTTCAATGCCCTTGCGAGAGATCTCGTGTAGTGCTCGATCGTTTCGAGATGTTCGGGACCAATCTTTTGAGCCGGCAACACACTCGACGAATCGCCTGAGTGGATTCCGGCCTCTTCAATGTGGCCTTGGATTCCTGCGATAACGACGGTCTCCGCATCGGCGAGAGCATCAACGTCGATCTCCGCCGCACGCTCCAAGAATTTGTCGATCAAGATCGGCTTTTCCGGAGAAGCGTCGACCGCCGTTCGCATATATTCCTCCAATGATTGATCATCATAAACGATCGCCATCGCACGGCCGCCAAGAACAAAACTTGGACGTACAACAATCGGATAACCTATTATGTTTGCAACAGTTTTTGCTTCACTAATTGAGGTGACACTTGAGTTCTCTGGACACGGTATATTTAATTCTTCCAGTAACGCCCCAAAGCGTTTCCGGTCTTCGGCAAGATCGATCGAGTCCGGCGACGTTCCAATTATCGGCACACCTGCAGCGTGCAATCGATCAGCAAGATTAAGCGGTGTTTGCCCACCAAACTGGACTATGACGCCATCGGGCTTCTCGACATCGACGATGTTCATCACGTCTTCGAATGTCAGCGGTTCAAAATAGAGGCGGTCGGATGTATCGTAATCGGTCGACACGGTTTCAGGATTGCAGTTGACCATGATCGTTTCGAAATCCGCGTCCTGCAGTGCGAACGAGGCGTGGCAGCAGCAATAATCAAACTCGATTCCCTGCCCGATCCGATTCGGCCCCGAGCCTAAGATCATTATCTTCTTTCGGTTAGTTGGTTCGGCTTCACATTCTACTTCGTAGGTAGAATAGAGGTAAGGTGTGAAGGATTCGAACTCTGCCCCGCACGTGTCCACGCGTTTGTAGACCGGAACGATTCCCCGTTGCTTTCTGTGTTCTCGTACCTCTAATTCGGATGCACCGGTTAGTGAGAACAGCCGCCGATCGGAGAGGCCGTATTCCTTGGCAAGCCTGAGCGTTGCATCCGGGATATTCACGAGCGGTCGGTCGTCGATCTCATCCTGTAACTCCATCACTTGCTGAACCTGATCGAGGAACCACGGATCGATCTTGGTCAATCGATGAACCTCCTCCATCGAGTATCCGTTTTGCAGGGCATACGTGATGTAAGAGAATCGCTGAGAATTTGGTCGAGCTAATTTACGCTGCAACTCCGAATGCGGAATATCGTGTAAACGCAACGGTTTAACTGCCTCAAGCGAACGCAATCCCTTAAATAGTGATTCCTTGAAAGTTCGGCCTATTGCCATCACTTCCCCGACCGATTTCATCTGCGTTCCCAACACGTCTTCTGCCCCGGGAAATTTTTCGAATGCCCACTTCGGGATCTTCGTAACGACGTAATCGATGGTTGGTTCGAATGATGCCGGCGTCTTTTTCGTGATGTCGTTTGGTATCTCGTCGAGCGTATATCCGACCGCAAGCTTTGCCGCGATCTTGGCGATTGGAAAGCCAGTCGCCTTGGATGCGAGTGCAGATGAGCGCGAAACTCGGGGGTTCATTTCGATGATCCGAACGTCGCCGTTTTCCGGGTTGATCGCGAATTGAATATTCGACCCGCCTGTCTCGACGCCTACCTTCCGAATACAGGCGATCGACATATCACGCAGCCGTTGGTATTCGAAATCCGTCAGCGTTTGAGCCGGAGCGACAGTGATCGAATCGCCTGTGTGAACGCCCATCGGGTCAAAATTCTCGATCGAGCAGATGATCACGACGTTGTCGCTGAGGTCACGCATCACCTCAAGTTCGTACTCTTTCCAGCCAAGGATCGATTCCTCGACCAGTATCTGCGAATTAGGCGACGCTGCGAGCCCGCCCTTCGCGATCTCTTCGAATTCGTCTGGATTATATGCAGTGCCTCCGCCGGTTCCGCCAAGCGTGAACGAAGGCCGAACGATCGCCGGGTAACCCGTCTCCTCGACGATCTCCCTCGCTTGTTCCCACGTGTAGGCGAAACCACCCTTCGCACTGGGTATCCCGATCTCGTCCATTGCCGCCTTGAATAATTCGCGGTCTTCGCCAACCTTTATGGCGTCAATGTTAGCTCCGATTAATTGAACGCCAAATTTAGCAAGAATTCCGGCTTCGTAAAGCTCAACTGAAAGGTTTAATCCAGTCTGGCCACCGACGGTTGGCAATAGGGCATCAGGGCGTTCTTTCTCGATAATGGCAGTTACCGTTTCGAGCGTCAGGGGTTCGACGTAGGTTTTGTCGGCGATCTCGGGGTCGGTCATGATCGTCGCCGGGTTTGAATTGACCAATACGACCTCATAGCCTTCCTGTTTCAGGGCACGGCACGCCTGTGTTCCCGAATAATCGAACTCACACGCCTGTCCGATCACGATCGGACCGGATCCGATGATGAGTATCTTGTGTATATCGTTGCGTCTTGGCATTGTTTTTTTAACTCTCGATTATACAAAAAAAGTGCGGTCGTTATAACCGCACTTTGTGAATAAATAATCTTAAATCGATTTTTAGGGAAATCTGGGCAATTTCGGGATCTTATTCTCGATCTTATTTTTTGCATCATTGACCAAGGCTTTTCCGCTGAAAATACCTTCGAGTTTGCTCGCTAATGCCGGATTTATCTTCTTCAGCTTATCGTTTATCTTTTTGGCTTCTTTCTTGTTGCCGCTTGCGTTATATGCTTCGCCAAGATTGAACAATCCAAAGACGTTATTACCATCCAATTGAGTTACCTGTTTGAAAGTCGCGACCGCATTCGCCAGATCATTCATACCTCGATAGCCGAGACCGAGTTGATTGATGGCGACCACCCAGTTCTTACGCAGACCGACTGCGACATTGAGTGCCGTTACGGCTGCCTGAAATTCACCAAGGCCGTTATGGGTCGAACCGAGATTAAGATAGGCCGCATCGAGTTTCGGGTCTTGTTGGACCGCCTTTTCGAGGTAAGTCTTGCCAAGAGCATACTCGGCCTTTGCTCCGGCCTCATCCTTTGCTTCAGCCTTTGCCGCACCGGAGTTGTAGTATGCCCAACCGACGTTAGAATTATCGATCGCTGTCGGGCTCAATTCGCGAGCTGTTTGAAGCCGTGCGGCAGCCTTGTCCCATTCATTCGTCTTCCCAAGGCAAAATCCCCATTCGCTGTAAAGATCAGCCGTCTTGACGCCTTCTGAGGCGAGTTTATACTCTGCGTTAGCCTCCGGATACCTTTCCATTTGACGGTAGGTGCTTGCCAGATTTGAATGAGCTTGATAGTTCTTCGGATCTGACCGAATCGCGTTTTGATAGGCGGTCTCGGCATTCTTGTAATCACCTGAATTGTAGTAAGCAACGCCTAGGTCGAATGATGCCGGACCATATCCCGGTTCAAGTTCGAGGGACTTTCGGTAGGCGGCGATAGATTTGTCACTCTGATTCAACTTTTCATAGATCTGACCGCGATGATATGTCGCCGACGCATTTCGACTGTCCAATTCCAGTACCCGATCAAAAGCCTTGAGTGCCTCGTCATTCTTATTCTGCTTGAACAAGATGAGGCCACGAAGGGTCCGTGTATCGACAGTGTCGGCTCCGCCGGCTTCAGCTTTTTGAAGCGACGACTCGGCTTTGATCACGTTACCGCTATCTAAATAAGCGAGGCCGAGGCTTGATTGCAGCGGAGCGAGTTCAGGGTTGATAGCGAGGGCAGCTTCGTAATTCGAGATCGCTTGAGCCTTGTCTCCGGTGGCATCAAAAATAGCTCCACGTTTGGCAAAAGCTACGTCGTTTTTCTTATCGAGTTTTACCGCCTCGTCAAAGTAAACAAGTGCGGCAGAATTATTGCTTTCGCCGGCTACTGTGATTCCCTTCTCGGTTAGGGCGTCGCTCAGGCCGTTCGTCGCACGGGAATTTTTAGGGTTCTGTACCAACGCCGCTCGAAAATTGGTGATAGCCTGATCGCTTTGACCGCCATCTAGAAATGTTTCAGCTTTCGCGGTTAACGCATTAGAGGCCGCAATTTTCTTATTCGCTGCAGCTACCATCGCTTTCTTTCTCGCGACTGCGGCCGCGGCCTTTCTTTTTTTGGCAGCGGCAGCGATCTGAGCGTTATTTCTCGCAGCTTTTGCCCTGCCGCCGGCTCCTTCGTTGCTCGACGCAGATCTGATTCCCATTCCGTCCTGGGGCTGTTTTCGCGAACTGCGAAACACAAATGCACTGCCGCCGCCGGCAATACTTTCGGACGTCACAACATCAGGACCGTCAAAGAATATTGGTGCGGCAGGTGTTGGAGGAACTGCCGATAGAAAAATAGAAAACAAAGCCAAAAAGGTAAGGGATGTAGTTGCACGTTTCATAATCAACCTCATTTCGAAAAGCATAAAACATTATACTCTTGGTTCGACGTAATTATTAATAATTTTTGCGTAAGCCTAAAACCCTATGAATATTGGTTCCGGGGTCAATCCGACGCCGAACTTCGCTTCGACGGCTCTTTGAATTTCTTCCTTTAACTTCATTATGTCTGCGGAAGAGGCTGAGCCGAGATTTATGATCGCGAGCGTATGTTTCGAAGAAATTCCCGCCTCTCCCATCACGTACCCTTTGTGAAAACCAGCATTCTCGATCAGCCAGGCGGCAGGGATCTTTACACTTTCAGCGTTAACAGGAAAACACGGAACGTGTTCGAACATTGCGGCGATCGCGGCAAACTTTTGTTTTGAAACGATAGGATTCTTAAAGAAAGAGCCCGCACTCTTCGAATTAGGATCGCCGTCATCGATGACCATCGATTTCTCCCGCCGAATTTCGAGAACGGCATTTCGAACTTGATTCAACGATGGCTTTTGACGGCCAAAATATTGACTGATGTCTTTATATACGATCTTCGGCTCGCCATTTTTTTTAAGCGAAAATGTAACCGCGGTTACGATATACCGGCCCACGGCGACCGAATTAAAAATGCTAGTGCGATAGGAGAATCCGCAGTCGTCGTTGGTGAGATCGATAAACTCGTCGGTTGTCAGATCGAGACATCGCACGCTCACGATCGATTCAGCGACTTCCTGACCGTAGGCACCAACATTTTGTACCGGCGTCCCGCCGACGAAACCCGGGATGCCGCTGAGGCATTCGACGCCAGACAGATCATTCCTCACGCAGAATGCAACGAATTCATCCCAGTTCTCGCCGGCCCCGACTGTTACGGATACGGAATCACCAATTTCTAGTTCGACCTTGCGATCTTTCTCTGAATCGGCGGTCAGAGTTTGCACTTTTGTGCCTAGCAACCCGATCTGCAGAACAACTCCTTCAAAGCCTTTATCTGAGATAAGCACATTGCTTCCGCCACCGAGAACGAAAATATCGAGACCGCACGATCTCGCAAATCTCACCGCTTCGATAATTTCGTGTTCGTGCGACGCCCTGACAAAGAATCGCGCCCGACCACCGATCTTCATCGTGGTATAGGGCGCGAGATTTACATTTTTCTGGATGTTAATAGAGAGCACAAACGGACTATTTGAGAACCGCTCCTTTCGAGATCAGTTCCAATTGGCCAGCCATATTGTTCTGGCCCATCTTCTTCAGTTTTTGATAGGCCTTTTTAGCGGCGCTAATGTTGCCGTTTCGAAACTCTGCTTCACCGAGATTAAAGTGAGCCGCTACTAGGCTGTCATCCTTCTCGATCGCTTTGCTAAAATTGTCAATAGCCTCTTTAAATTTGTTCTGTTTTCGATAGGCAATACCGAGTTCGTTATGAGCAAATGCCCATTTGGACTGCTTCTCTACAACCTTTGTTAAAGCACTGGCAGCTCCGGCGAAATCACCGAGATCGGTAAGGGTCATTCCAAGATTCAGGAGTGGACCTTCGATGTATGGCGGATTGCCGGCGACGGCCTTCGAAAGGTTCGTTTTCGCGAGTTCAAGTTTGGCGATTCGATCCGCGTCGCGTTTCTGATAGCCGTCGTTACGAGCCGCGTTGTAGTATGCCCAACCCAGATTCGCAAAATCAGCGGTGTTACCACTGCCCAGTTCAACTGCCTTTTCCAGGGCAGTTATCGCCTGCGGCCATTGGCAAACTACTGCTTTCTTCATATTGATGGCACACTGTTGACCGATCGAGTAGCCGACTTTGCTGTAATAGTCTGCGGCAACATCCTTGCTATAGCCTGCTTGCCGGGTCGTAAACAGGATTGCCAGATTGTAGTTTGCGATAGCATCATTGTAACTACCCGCCATTCGCTGTGCGTCTGCTAGGCCCGCGAAAGCGTCGGCACTGTCATTTTTCAGCTTCGTCGCTTGTTTATACGACACGACAGCCTCTGCGAAGTTTTTCTGTCCCGCCTGGGCATCGGCAAGACTTAACCACGCTTCGAAATAGGTTGGTTTTAATGCGACAGCTTTTTGATATGCAGTTATCGCCTCGCCTGACCGATTAAGTCTTGTAAGTGCTTCGCCGGCATTGTATGCGGCCTCGGCCGAC
>JAYSZT010000171.1:0-19618 GCA_043737915.1 Acidobacteriota bacterium | reverse complement strand
AAAAGGCGGGTGACCTGGCCGAGACTGCCAAGGCGGCCGCGGCACGCACGGCAAATCCTTTCTCAGTAGCCATCGAGGCCGGAAAGGAAGCCTACACCGAAGAAAAACGTAAGAACGAATCCAAATCGATCACCGATGGCCGTGCAAGCTATCCGGTCGATAAAGAAGATAAATAATCTATTGTTATGAACGCTAACGACCCGCAGTTCTGGATGATGATCTCGTCGATCATCACGGCATTTTGTTTCATCGTAATGGCAATCGCTCTAATAGCGGTCGCGGTCACGGTTAAGCGCGTGGTCAGCACCGTTCAACGGGTCGAGGAACGCCTCGAACCTCTAATAGAAAAGGTCAACTCGATGAGCGTCCAAGGCAAAGAGATCTCGGTATCATTCGCCGAGATCTCGAGCAATCTTTCTGACGCGACTAAATACCTTGCCGAGTCCACCGAACTCATCAAAGAAGAGGTTGTCGAACTCAGACAGCTGGTTGGCGATACCGCGATCACGGCTCGTAACAAGGTCGATATGGTCAGCCGTACCATCGATCGCACCCACCTGCAGGTAACTAGTACGACCGAGTTCGTTAACGAAAAGATCGTTGCACCCGCACGCGAAATAGCTGCCGTCATGGCCGGCGTAAGAAAAGGCCTCGAGGTCCTCTTCGCCCCAACCCCCAAACAAATCGACCGCGTCTACGTCGACGACGAAATGTTTATTGGGTAGATTTTTTTACATTTGGGATAAGCGGCGGAGATTGAAACATTTTTCTATCTCTGCCGTTTTCTTTTTGGACCCAGCTCGGCCAATCAAAATTTGCCGAGCAGCATCAGCACTCCGATGATGATGAACGCGGCAGCGACGATCCGTTGGAGCCATTCCGTCGGTACGTATTGGTTGAGCACGCCTCCGAGCAGAATACCGATCAGTGTGACCACGACCAAAGCCAGACTCGCACCCAGAAAGACAGAGATCTTAGATTCCGTGCTCGCGGTCATCGTTATAACAGCTAGCTGGGTCTTATCTCCGAGTTCGGCCAAAAACAACGTAAGAAATGCGGTTCCAAATATTTTCCAGTCCATGAGAGAAAGTTTACATCAAGTTTGCGGAGTTGCAGAGTTCCAGAGTTTTGAGGTGCGATTCATTTCTTAAACTCCGCAACTCGCGAGCTACGCAACTATCTTTTCACTTGCATCTTTGAGCGATTTGGTTCAGAATTCGCTAAAACCAACCGTTCAGATAAGTTAGCCAGACCCAAACAATTAGTTTCGCATTTACCGATATGAACCTATTCAGAACCAAATCCATTTCTCAGATCCAAGCCGACGCTGCCGCAGGGTTGAGCGATCATGACAGCATCGGTGGATTGCGTCGAACGCTCGGTGTTTTTGATCTAACGCTGATGGGCGTTGCTGCGATAGTCGGGGCCGGAATATTTGCAATGATCGGGAAGGCTGCTAATAACGGCGGACCGGCCGTGGCGTTGCTGTTCGTGTTTACGGCGTTTGCTTGCGGATTCTCTGCATTGTGCTATGCCGAGTTTGCTTCCCGCATTCCGGTTGCGGGTTCGGCTTACACCTACGCTTACGCGTCGATGGGTGAATTTATCGCGTGGATCATTGGTTGGGATCTGATCGTGGAATACGCGATCGGCAATATCGCGGTTGCTATCTCGTGGAGCGACTACTTTACCGGGCTTTTGAAAGGCTACGGAATCGAAATTCCATTGCATTTCACGATGGATTTCGTGACTGCGAGGCGAGGTTTTGCAGCTGTCGAGGCGGCCGTTGCGAGCGGTACGAGCGTTGATGTGCTGACCAAAGCGTGCGAGGCGAAGGATGCTGTCGTTGGGTGCGGTCAAATCGATGGTTACAATGCATGGGTAAACTCGCCGCATATCGGCGGCATACCGATCGTCGCAGATCTGCCGGCATTGATGATCGTAGTCCTAATAACAGGTCTCGTATATGTCGGTATTCGCGAGTCAAAGTTCGCGTCTAACATTATGACGATCCTGAAAGTCGCGGTCATTTTACTCGTGATCTTCCTCGGCCTCAATTACGTAAATCCGGCAAACTGGTCACCGTTTGCACCGAATGGCGTGGAAGGCGTGATGAAGGGAGTTTCGGCGGTTTTCTTCGCATACATCGGTTTTGACGCATTATCGACGACCGCCGAGGAATGTAAGAATCCGCGTCGCGATCTCCCGAGGGCGATGATCCTCTCGTTGATAATCTGTACCGTTCTGTATATCGCACTCGCACTGGTGCTGACTGGAATGGTGAGTTACACGAAGTTGGACGTCGGTGATCCGCTGGCATTCGCTTTTGGACCCGAGGGTGCAAATATTCCATGGGTTGCGGGAATCATTGCAGTCAGTGCTGTGATTGCTCTTGCAACGGTGTTTCTGGTATTTCAGATCGGTCAACCCCGGCTTTGGATGGCGATGAGCCGCGACGGACTCTTGCCGAGGATCTTTTCTTCGATCCACCCGAAATTCAAGACACCGTGGTTCGCGACGATAATCACGGGAATCGTGGTTGCCATTCCCGCATTGTTCATGAACCTGACAGAGGTTACTGATCTCGCAAGTATCGGAACCTTGTTTGCGTTCGTTGTGGTATGTGCGGGTGTGCTATTTAAGGATAAGGAATTTAAGGAGAGCGGTACGCGTTTCGTGCCTTACATAAACTCTCAGTTCTTGCTGCCTGTAATTCTGATCATTGCTTTCGGAACGATCTACTACTTCGATCCGACCATCGTTAGTGATTTCCTAACGCTCAAGCCCGCGGAGGGCGAAAGTATGCTTGGGGCGTTTTCGCACAAAATACCGATGATCTTTTTCCTAATTGTTTCGGTTGTGCTTTTCGTGCTTAGTTTGACCAAGAAGCTTTCACTGATCCCTATCCTTGGGCTTTTATCTTGCTTGTACCTAATGACCGAGCTCGGGGTTACCAACTGGATAAGATTCGGGGCTTGGCTGATAGTCGGGATGGTGATTTATTTCGTTTACGGTTATAAGAATAGCCATTTGAACCGTGACGGAGAAGTTGCCGTCGAGGTGTAACATTTACATTTCTTTACATCGAATTTAGAACCAACTCGGATCCATGAGCGTCATAGTACGCGAATGGGTCCGAATCAGTTTTACAGGAGTAGTTATATGAAAAAGAACTTTTTGTTGGCGTGTGTATCGCTAGTTGTATTTGCGTTTGCCGTCTCAGCACAGGAAAAGCCGGCGGATTATTCCGGCGTATGGACGCTCGATGTGAGCAAGTCTAAGCTCGACGAACGGATGCGTATCGAATCGATTACGTTGACCGTGGCTCAGAACGATAACGAAATCACCGTGACGAGTCAGACGAAACGTCCGGCTCCTCCGGCTAACGCTCCGCAAGGTGGCGGTGGCGGTCGACCGGGCGGCATGGGTGGCGGCATGGGACGAATGGGCGGTGGCGACGGCACGACGGTTTACGGTCTCGACGGCAAAGAAACCACGAGCGAAGTCGACGGTCCGATGGGTAAAATGCCGGTAACGTTGAAGGCGAAATCGGACGGTGGTAAGTTGAACATATCGAAAGCAAGTTCGTTCTCAGGCCCGATGGGCGAAGTTACGATCACGACCAAGGAAACCTGGGAACTCGCGGCCGACGGTAAATCGTTAACGGTAAATCGCGAACAGTCCACACCCCGCGGTGCGAACTCATCGACGCTGGTTTTTAGCAAAAATTAGTTTGAACAGACGTGACGCTTTCGCCCGCTCGGAGGCGTCACTTGTTTAATCCGCAAACTGAAGTTCCTCAATTATTTCCCGCATATATTTTTTACCCAATTCGAGATCTTCGGGTTTTAGCGATACCGCTCCGACGACGGCGTGGCCGCCTCCGCCATATCGTTCGCAGATCTCAGCAATGTTGTGCGTCCGCGGCCTCGGTGCCCACGGGTTTGAGCCGACCGATATTTTCGTTCGAAACGAACTCTGCGAAATCGCAACGTTGTAGGTCGTCTCGGGATAGAAATAATACGGTATGAACTTATTATAGCCGTCGATGCCGGTGTCGGTCAGGTCAAAACTGACCACGCCGCGTTCGTACAGGGCACGTTCTTTGATCACTCTGACCGTGCTCCAGTGTCTCTCGATTATCGGATCGAGACGGGCCTGGATCTCGTTGCTTTCAAGTATTTGGTCAAGTGTACGCACCGTGAGCGAGCGGATGAGCTTTTCGACGAAAGCCGGATCCTTTTCACCTTCGATCACCTGCATCAGTTTGAGCGCGGACGAGCGGAGTTCGACGCATTGTGCCGGAGATTCGTACAAGGCTCCGTCGATAATATGTGCCCACTCGATCAACTCGTCAAGAAACGGATCTTCGAACCCGAACTTCTCCTTGGCGACGCGGGCGATGAACTCAGCACACGATTTACTACTCGTGTCGAGAAATTTCTTGCCCGACTTGTCCGCCAAAAAATGTTGTTCATCAGACGGTGTGAGAAAGGCGGATTGGTGGTGATCGAACCACCACGTGAGACGTTCGTCCGGGCAATATTTGAAGTCAACGATCGCATTTTCATCGCCGTCGAACTGATCTTTATCGAACGCATTTCCGGCCCGGTGCATCGTCGGTGTGTAAGCGATCTCGGCGTCGGGGTGAAACGTGTCGCGATAAAATTTGGTAAAAATGGCAGCCGACGACACGCCGTCGAAACAATTGCCGTGATAAAGTATTCTTAATTTCATTCGTTTGATGAGTGGTGATCTGCGAGGATCACGTCCGTCAAATAACAAGTCCTGATCATGCTCAAGGACGCCGTAGCTATTTGCGGCAAAACACTAAAGATTAGAGGTCGGCAGGGAATTCGTCAAGGAAACGTTTATGAATATCAGGATAGCTAACCCAGCGGACGCCGATGCGATCGTCCAATTCAACCAGGCGATGGCTTATGAAACAGAGGGGAAGCAGCTCGATCCAGCGGTCGTTGGGCCGGCGGTCGCGGCCGTTTTTGCGGACGAGCGCAAGGGATTTTACGTTGTTGCTGACGATGACGAACGCGTCGTCGGCGGACTAATGATCACCTATGAATGGAGCGACTGGCGAAATGCGTGGTTCTGGTGGATACAAAGTGTTTACATCAGCCCTGAAGCCCGGGGACAAAAGATCTACACAAAACTCTATGCCTTCGTAAAGGAAAAGGCACGGGAGGCCGGCGATGTTTACGGCATTAGGCTTTACGTCGAAACCGATAATTCGCGTGCCCAACGGATATACGAAAAGGTCGGGATGGAACAGTCGCATTACCTGATGTATGACGAAGCACTATGACGACCATTAGTGAGGCCGAATTTGCCCGTATCTGCGTTGGCATCTATGACGACCGCGAATTAATAATAAAGCACAATCCGCTCGGCCCGAACGAAGAGATCCTGCTTTGGATGCTGATGAGCTGCCTCATCAGCTACCTCAACCTAAGCGAAATCGAGATACCGTGTTTCAACGGAAAGCCGGATGCTGAGACCTATAAAAACGCGATCGGGTTTGTGTTATCGAATCGGCGGTCCGAGGAATTCGATATCGATAAGCATTTACAACCATTTTCCGATGCTAATTAAGACATTTACAATCACGCCGTTTCAACAAAATTCACGTGTCGTCGCCTGTGAAAAGACCCGCAAAGCGATATGCATTGATCCAGGGGAAAAAAGTGATGAAATTGTCGATTTTATTAACGACAATGAACTCGAACTGCAGGCGATCACGCTGACGCACGGTCATCTCGACCACGTCGGCGGAACGTCCGATCTGGCGAAAAGCTTTCCGCACGCAGAGATCCTGCTTCACAAAGACGACGAAGACCTTTATTACGGATTGCCGCAGCAGCCCCTATTTATGGGCATTGCGCCGCATCAGATGAAGGCACTTGGCTTCGAGTACGACACTCCGCCGAAACTTACCCGCAATTGGGAACACGGTGAAATTTACGCGGTCGGCGAACTTCGGTTTTCGGTGCGGCATTGCCCAGGGCACACGCTCGGGCACGTAGTTTTAGCCGAGGAGACCGAGAAAAAAGTATTTGTCGGCGATTGTCTTTTCGAAGGAACGATCGGCCGAACCGACCTGCCGGGCGGCAATTACGAGCAGCTCATCGATTCGATTACGCGGAATATTCTATCGCTCGGCGACGACGTGATCGTATATTCAGGACATGGCGGCGAGACGACGGTCGGTCGCGAACGAGCCTCAAATCCGTTTTTGACCGGTCGGAACCAATCGACTCGTGGAAGATTTGTCTAGTCTAAAGCCTTTTTGTCAGTCGGTACAGCTTAAATATTCCGAACGGTCGCCCTTCATCGCGACGATACCATTTTTCAAGATTCGTGAAGCTAGGCTCCGCCTTTGCGGGTACCAGAAGGTAGTCGATGACCGGTTCGTAAGCCTGATCAGCGTTCAATCCCGCTGAGTATTTGCGGAATAGCTCAACCTCAGCGTCGATCTCTGCTGACGAGATCGCGACAGAGGCTCCAAGTGCAGGCAGGGCCCGTTCTGAGCCGAAGATCGCTGCTGTGACCTCGAAAGACTTCGCCCGCAGTGCCTCGGAGAGGTCTTTTTCCGTGAAACCCGAAAAGTATAGGAAAGCGTAAAACAAACGCTTGTTTTCGGTCACACCGATACTGCCGGCCGACGAAGTGTGCGGCGTCCATAACGGACGAAGTGTCGAGACGGTCGGGATGAAGTCAGACGTGATGAAGTTCGTCGCGAGCATCGTTTGTACCCGGCCATTGGACTGTGTATTCGCTGATAACGAATCGGCATTTGCAAATTTTATTGCCGAGACCGATTCATCACGAAGAAAAGCCGCATCACTTCCCCTGCCGGTTGATCCGCTAGCCTCAACTATTCCCCAAACGACCGCAAAAATGCCGACGTAAACCAAAGCCTTGCGAAATTTCGTGTCGCATTTCGCTCTTCCCATAAAGATCGATACCAGAATAACCGCGGCGACGAGGACAAAATAGTTCGCAACAAAGATCTCGTAATGCACAGGCTGCAGCGAACGACCGGTGATGATCTGCTGATTGAATAAAACGATTGGAGTCAATGCGAATGCGAGCCCGATCGCGGCGGTCGCATGATGATCCGTGGACTTTGCCGAGAGCCTAATATAAATAAATCCGATCGATAAAATAATGCCGATCAACATTGACGGCGATGCTAGCTCTAAAGATCGGGTCAATTCGAGGATCTGTACGCCGTCCATCTCCGCCGAACGCTGGGAGAGCAAATAAAAATAGGGAATGAGGGCCGCGATCGCGACGGCCACCACAACGGAGCTGCCTATCACTACGTTCTTTCTTGATGCCTTCGCGGTCACAAAAAATGCGATCGCCGCGACAAAAAGCCACGCCGCTGCCGCCGTCCAAAGGTAAAAATACGAATACACCAAAACCGCGAACATAAGACCTGACACTACTGAGGAAACGATCAAAACCTTCCCGGATATGGCTTTGAAGCATTTCCAGGCGGAGCCGCAAAACAAAAACAACAGGCCAAATGCGAATCCCGGTTGATATCGTCTGAGAAACGGGAAAAAATCTACGAGCACGGTTCCCGTGAGCCAAAATCTTAATTCTCCCTGAAAAGCGATCGCAGTTCCGAAGCAAAGCACCACCAAAACCCCGACCGCCGAAATCGATTCGTCGCCAGTGATCGAGCGAAGTAGCCAAAAAATTGCGAACGACGAGAAAAGAGCACAAAAAAGCGACAAAAAGATGAACGATATCGATGTCGAACCGCCAAAAAGCCTCGTACACGCCGCCGCTAAATATGCCGGTACAAACTGGATCGAGTATAACGATTCGTGAATGGTCGGGCTCGACAAAAATGCGTCCGTGAGACGACCTTGGCCGCTTGCGATAGCATTTACATAAGCCGAATACGCAGTTTCATCATAGTTCGAGACGAAATATGAACCTTGCCATGCCGAGCCTTGCGTAAACCACAAGGTTAATTGAGGATAGATCGCAAAGAGAGATATAATTATCGCTGGGACAATTGCAGATCTAGATGGAATTTTGCGAGAGTTTTCAGGCATTCTGTGTCTGTAAACTAAAGGTGAAATTTTCGCGTTGCATTCAAGCCGGACTGAGCTGTCCTTGAACCATACTAATGTATACCAGACGAAATTTGATAAGGATAAAATTAATTATGAAAAAAATTGTTTCGGCATTACTGTTACTGACAACGTCGATCATTCCCGTGTTGGCTCATGGCGATGATAGCCATTTCGAAAGTAACCAAGATGTGGTCGTCAAGGTCACAAAAGTCAACGGCAATGTCTATATGCTTCAAGGCAGAGGCGGGAACGTCGGGGCGATCGTTGGGTTCGACGGAATCCTGATCATTGATGACGACTACAAAGCATTAAGCGAAAAGCTTCGCGATGCATTAAAAGAGCTTGGGTCGGCGAGTCCGAAGTTTATTTTTAATACGCATTGGCATGGTGATCATACCGAGGGGAATGCCTTTTTTGGTAAGGAATCGATAATCGTAGCTCATTCGAACGTCCGCAAAAGATTGTTGGATCCGCCAGTGATATTCGGCAATAAAACTGCTCCATATCAATCTATCGCACTGCCGATCGTGACTTATGACGAGAGCATGTCGATCCACTTCGATGGCGACGAGGTCAAGGCTGTTCACTATCCGAACGGCCACACAGATGGTGATTCGGTGATATTTTTCGTCAAGGCAAATGTTGTTCACCTCGGCGACGATTTTTTTGTTGGACGGTTTCCGTTCGTCGATATCGATAGCGGCGGCAGTGTTCAGGGCCTGATGAATAACGTTGCTTCGCTTATCAAAACGCTGCCGGCCGATGTCAAGATCATTCCGGGTCACGGCCCGCTCGCCAATCTCGACGATCTCAAGGCGTATCACCAGATACTCGTCGATACTTCAAAACTCGTACAAGACGCGATGAAAGCCGGAAAGTCGTTGGACGAGATCAAAAAAACCGGTTTCCCGGAAAAATATAAACAGGCTGCGTCGGGTTTTATCAAAGCAGATGCGTGGATCGATACGATCTACCGAAGCTATTCTAAAAAGTAAGGTTTGAATCTGAAAAAAAGAAATGGACGCAAGTAAAGGAAGATATTCCTGAACTTGCGTCCATTTTTGTTCGAGAAGCGGTAAGTTACGCAACCGTCACGGCTTTTTCGAGATAGACGTCCTGAATTGCGTTAAGCAGTTCGACTCCCTCGGCCATTGGGCGTTGGAAGGCTTTGCGGCCTGAGATGAGGCCGGTGCCGCCGCCGCGTTTGTTGATGACCGCGGTGCGAACAGCGTCAGCCATATCGCTCGCCCCCTTTGATTCACCGCCCGAGTTGATGAGTCCGCAGCGTCCCATATAGCAGTTGGCGACCTGATAACGTACCAGATCGATCGGGTTGTCGGACGATAGTTCGGTATAGATCCGCTTATCGGTTTTGCCGTATGCACTCTCAGTATTGAGCATGTTGTAGCCGCCGTTACGCTCGGGCAATTTCTGCTTGATGATGTCGGCTTGAATAGTTACGCCGAGATGATTTGCCTGACCTGTAAGGTCGGCGGCGGTGTGCATATCGCCATCCGGGCCTTTGAATTTGGGATTTCGTAGATAGCACCAAAGTATCGTCGCCAGACCAAGCTCGTGAGCATAGGCAAACGCCTCCGCAACCTCGGTGATCTGTCGAGTCGACTGATCGGAACCGAAGTAGATCGTCGCCCCGATCGCCACCGCACCCATATTACTCGCCTGCTCGATCGTGCCGAACATCACTTGATCGAATTGGTTCGGATAGGTCAAAAGTTCGTTGTGATTGATTTTCACGATGAACGGTATCTTGTGCGCGTATTTGCGGGCAACCGAACCGAGCACGCCGTAAGTCGAAGCGACTGCGTTACAACCGCCTTCGATCGCGAGTTTGACGATGTTCTCGGGATCGAAATACATCGGATTCGGGGCAAAACTAGCTCCCGCCGAGTGCTCGATTCCCTGATCGACTGGCAGGATCGACAAATAACCCGTGCCGCCGAGTCGGCCATTGTCGTTCAACGTCTGCAGCGAACGCAGAACGCGCGGATTGCGGTCGGACTGTGTCCACACTCGATCGACAAAATCGCTACCCGGAACATATATATTCTCCTTGGGTATAGTTGTGGTAACGTGATCCAAAAGCATCGCGGCATCGCCGCCCAAGAATTCCTGTATCTTACTGTAATCAACCGACATTAAAGATCTCCTTTGATAACTAGAATGTATTCTAAGTTCGGAATTATAACACACGCTAATTTTATGTCTCGCTCCGACCAATTTTTATTGCGCATTGCATTAACGTCTTGTAAACTTGGGCTTCCGTATTTTTTCAGATGCACTCCACACAGCTAACCCGAATAATTTGCTCGCGAACTGCGCCGACGGCATATTTTGTCTTTGCATTACTTACGATCGCCGTTGTCACGTCTTTCGCGAACGCTCAGATGGCCACCCAGTGGCGTCCCGTCACGCCGGCTGAGCTTGAGATCAAAACACCAAAGGTGGAGCCGGGCGCTGATGCTGAGGCGATATTTTGGGAGATCCGTCTCGACGACAAAAAGTCCGATAAACTTTCGTACAACCACTACGTTCGCGTAAAGATCTTTACGGAACGCGGCCGCGAGCGGTTTGCCAAAATGGACATTCCCTTCGTAAAAGGCAAAAAGATCGAAGGTGTCGCCGCTCGCGTCGTTCGTCCTGACGGCTCCAGCGTGGATCTTAAACCGGCTGACATTTTCGAACGCGAGATAGCCAAAGCGGGCAAAGCCAAGATACTAGCAAAGTCCTTCGCGGTTCCAGGGATCGAGCCCGGGTGATCGTCGAATACCAGTACAAAGAGATCTTCACAGGCGATTCGGTGGATGGCGAACGACTAATTTTCCAACGTGATATACCGATGCAGCGAGTCACCTACTTCGTTCGCCCGGTTAAAAACTCGACGCTCGGCTTTAACTATTTTAATATGCCGGAAACTCGTTTTACCGAGGATCGCGAGGGTTTCTTCGTTGCGACGATGACGGACGTTCCGGCATTAAAAGATGAGCCCTACATGCCTCCTGACGATGAGGTCAAAAAATGGGTCTTCTTGTCTTACAGAACTTTCGGGTCTTTATTTACCTGGAATTTTATGAGCAGTTATTGGTCGACAATTCTCTCGAGGCTGTCTAAACCAAATAAGGAAGTAAAACTAAAGGCCGCTGAATTGACCGCCGGTCAGTTAACTGATGAAGAAAAACTTCGCCGAATTTATGATTTTACTCAGAAGCAGATCAGAAATCTGAATTTCGACACTAGTCTTACTGAGGATCAACGGGAAAATGTCGACGTCAAGGACGCGGATGACGTGCTCAAGCGGGGCATTGGAAGCTCCATTTACATCATCTATTATTCGCATCCTTGGCAAAGGCAGGTGGCTTCGAGGTCAATCTGTTCCTTGCGGGCGATCGAAGTGAGAACTTCTTTTCGCCGGCGAAATATCCGTTCCGACAATTTACCCATCCTGCGGGGATCGCGGTCAAACTAGGCACGAACTGGAAAAATTTTAATCCCGGAATTCCGTATCTTCCGTTTGGCCGAATTCTTTGGACCGAGGAAGACGTCTCCGCCATGGTCATCGGTAATGCCGGGTTCGTATGGAACAAGGCACCGATCACCAAATTTGAAGATTCCGGTGCGAAGCGAACGGCTAGGTTCACTCTATCAGAAGAAGGAACGCTCGAGGGTTCGGTCAAGGTTGAGTACGACGGCCATCAGGGCATTGCTCGCAGGCGAGAAGATTACTTTAACTCTCCCTCAAAACGTGAGGAGAATTTTCGAGAGGAATTAAAGCGGCGGATCGGAACCGCTGAGATCAGTAGTGTTTCGATCGAGAATTTCGACGATAATTCGAAACCATTAACCTATCAGTACAAGATCAGCATTAAGAATTATGGTCAGAAAACCGGAAAACGGATCTTCGTTCAGCCGGGATTTTTCGAATACGGTTCGCCCGCCGTTTTTTCGTCGGCCACGCGAAACTACGGCATCTATTTCCCATATCCGTGGAGCGAAAGTGATGATATCGAGATAAAAATACCAAAGGACTTTCAGCTCGACAACGTCGAATCGCCCGGAGACGTTTCCGATCAGTCGAATATCGCCAGCCTAAAAGTAAGGCTTTCGATCGATAGACCGAATAACATATTGGTATATAAGCGGACGTTTCATTTCGGCGGCGGTGGAAATATATTATTTCCGGTTGAAGCCTACCAACCGATCAAGGCTCTGTTCGACGCATTTCAAAAGAGTGACTCTCGCACGATTTCACTGAAGCGGGGAGACTAGTCTCAAGACCCGTCGCGACACATAAGTTTAAGAACTATTTAATGAACAAATTTATTGATTTTCCCGAATACATTTGTATACACTAGGACAAAAGAAATCACCGTTTCGGAACCGTCGTCCGCCGAGGGTTGTCTCCCTAGATACTATTTAGTCCCAAAATCTACACTTTTTATGATTGATGTTTCAATGAGTTTTTTTCGCAACCGTCGATTCGCCATTGTATTCGGCATTATGTGCTGTGTCTTCGCGCTGTCTTTTTCCGTACTCGCTCAGTCGAAGGATTGGAGGCCGGTCACCCCGGCGGAGCTTGCGAGCAAAACGCCAATGGTCGAACCGGATGCTGACGCTGAAGCCATTTTTTGGGAAGTTCGCGTTGACGATAGCTCGGTAGAGGAACTTGCATTGCAGCATTATGTGCGGGTCAAGATCTTTACCGAACGAGGGCGCGAGCAGTACGCAAAACACGACGTGCTTTTTGGCAAAGGCACCAGAGTAAAAGACGTCGACGCACGGGTGACCAAGCCTGATGGAACGGTTGTGCTGCTAAAGAAGGAGGATGTGTTCGATCGCGAGATCGTGAGAGCCAGCGGTGTTAAGGTCAAGGCAAAATCATTCGCCCTACCGGGTCTCGAGATCGGCTCGATCGTCGAATACAAATATCGCGAAGTGATCGGAAATGGCAGTGCCAATATGCGTCTGCAGTTTCAGCGTGACCTGCCGATGCAAAATGTTTCGTACTGGATCAAACCTTTTTCCGGCACTCGAGAAATGAGATTCGAAAGGTTCAACGTTGGAGAAACAGGGTTTGAGAAAGATAAGAACGGCTTTTTTAGGGCGTCAATGATCAATGTGCCGGCTTTTCGCGAAGAGCCAAGCATGTTGCCTGAGGACGAAGTAAAGAAATGGATATACATCTACTACACCGAACCGGGTATTAAAGATCCTAAGGACTTTTGGCTGCGCGTCAGTAAAAGTGGGTTTGAGGCTTCGAAAGCCTACTACAAGGTCAATGATGATGTGAAAACGGTCACTGCTCAGGTCATCGCCGGTGCTACGACCGAAGAAGAGAAGCTTCATAAGATCTACGATTACTGTAAAACTGAGATCAAGAATCTCAATTATGCAGAAAAAGTATCTGACGATGAATGGAAAAAAGTGCGAGAGGCACGATCTGGAGCAGCGACGCTTAAGCTGAAGATGGGAGCCGGATCGGACGTCGATTTTCTCTTCGGTTCGATGGCGAGGGCGGCTGGTTTTGACGCACGTCTTGCATACTCGGGTGATCGAAGTGAGCTCCTTTTTAATCCACAGATCACAAACGTCGAATTAATGCTTAATTCATCAAGCGTAGCTGTGAAAGTCGGAAACGATTGGCGATTCTTCAGTCCCGCGAGCCGATATACGCCCTTCGGCATGCTCGGTTGGGTCGAGGAGGCGCAAACTGCGCTGATAAGCGATCCAAAAGAACTAATATGGAAAGTGACGCCTTTATCTTCGGCGGATAAATCGAAGGAGAAACGCACTGGTAAATTTAAACTTCTGGAAGACGGTACGTTGGAAGGTGAGGCGAGAATTGAGTTTACCGGCAACCGGGCGGCGTATCACAAAAACTACAATCGCGGCGATTCGAATGAAGAACGTGAGAAAAATCTTAGAGAATTGGTCAAATCCAACATTCTCGGTTCCGCTGAAATTGAAAATATTAGCATTGAGAACATTTCCGACCCGGAAAAACCCTTTGTATATGTATTCAAGGTAAAAGTTCCCGGGTACGCGTCGCGAACCGGAAAACGCATTTTCCTACAGCCGAACGTTTTTGAGCGAAACTCAAAGCCGCGGTTTACTGCGGCCGCCAGAAAATACGACGTTTATATCCCATACCCATACTCAGAAGAGGATGACGTGACGATCGAACTGCCTGCAGGATTCGCCCTCGAGAATGCGGACGCACCGGCGGTCATTAAAGATTCTCAGGGAATTGGTTCCCACGAAACAAAAATTTCGATATCAGCTGACCGGAAAATGTTGATCTACAGCCGGAAGTTCTCATTTGCGAACGACGGTTTTATTCGATTTCCGTCCGCCAGCTATCCGGCGATAAAGGCTTTGTTCGAGGCATTCAATAAGGCAGATGTTCATCAGTTGACCTTGCGGCAGGCGGCGCAATAGGTCGTAAGGTTTGATGATGCTGACGAGTTCACAGGTTTTCAATATGTTTTACAAAAAATCTCTCATCTACTTGGCGTTTTTAGTCTGTATCTTTGCGGCGATCGACGTCCGGGCGGATGATCCGCCGCCTCAGTGGCTCGCAAATGCGGCTAAGCTAGCGTCTCCTTCGTACGATCCGAAAACCGTGAACGCCGTCGTGCTTTACAAAGAAGAGTCCATAACCGTTGCGTCTGATGGAACGGTGACGAGAGTCGTGAGGCATGCGGTTCGCGTGCTCGTCAGAGAGGGCCGCCGTGAGGCAATTGCCCGCGTCGTTTACACGACCGGTTCGGAAAAGGTCCGTGACATAACGGCGTGGCTGATCCGCCGGGCCGGCACGACCAAATACTACGGAAAGAAAGAAACCGTCGACATTGCCCTGACGAACAACGATCTATACAACGAAGCACGGGCCAAATTCATTAGCGGAACGGACGACGCCGAGGAAGGAGATGTTTTCGGGTATGAGACTGTGAGTGAAGAACGAACCGTGTTCAGCCAGTTTCAATATCAGTTTCAGGATGAGTTGCCGACGATTTCTTCGAAATTTAGCTTGTCCCTGCCGACGGGATGGAAAGCCGAGAGCGTGACGCTGAATAAAGAAAAGGTCGAGCCGGTTATCACAGGTTCGTCGTACTCGTGGGAGCTTCGTGATATGGCGGCAATACCGTTAGAAGCCGGCAGTCCGAGCCAGTCGAGTCTTGCACCGAGACTTGCGGTAAGCTTTTATCCGGCGGTTGCGACCGCGACACAGATCAGAACCTTCACAAACTGGTCAGACGTCGCCCGCTGGATGGCTGAAATCGAAGATCCGCAGATGAACGTCGATGACGCTCTCGCCGGTAAGACACAAGAGTTGACCGCGAATGCCAAAACTGAGTTCGAAAAGATCCAGGCCATTTCTCGTTATGTTCAGGGGATACAGTATATTTCGATCCAGGTGGGAACAGGAAAGGGCGGCGGATATAAGCCAAACCTCGCGACCGAGATATTCGCTAAATCCTATGGTGATTGCAAAGACAAGGCAAATCTGATGCGAGCGATGCTCAGCGTGCTTAAGATAAAATCGTACATGGTGAGTATCACCGCCGACGATCCTGACTATGTGCGTCCTGAATGGCCATCACCGCACCAGTTCAACCACTGCATCATCGCGATCAGGATCGGCGATGAGACGACGGCGAATTCAGTCGTAAATCACCGAACTCTCGGTCGTCTTTTGATCTTTGACGCGACCGATCCTTACACGCCGCTTGGTGATCTTCCGGAAGACGAACAAGGCAGTTTCGCCCTGATCGATGATAAAGAATCCGGAGCTTTGATCAGAATGCCTGTTATCCCGGCAGATATGAATCGCCTCGACCGCAGCATCAATATCTCACTCGATCCGAATGGTGCGATATCGGGTACGATCAATGAGAAAACGACGGGCCAGGCCGCAGTCGGGGAGCGTGCCCGGTTGCGAAGCCTTTCATCCGCTGACTACAACCGTATGATCGAGGGTTGGGTCTCACGCGGAGCGACCGGATCAAAGGTTTCGAAGGTAATACCGAAAGACAGTCATCAGGACGGCAAATTTGATCTCGATGTCGATTTTTCTGCCGACTCATACGCACAGATAATGCAGGGAAAATTGATGGTCTTTAAGCCCGCCGTGATCGGACGTCTCGATCGTCTCTCATTCACCGAAGGCAAACGAAATCACCCATATTTGGTCGATTCGACGAGCTACTCGGAGAAGGTCAAGATCAAGCTTCCTGTCGGCTTTACCGTCGATGAAATGCCGGATGCGACGCAGATACAGACGGAATTTGGTAAGTATTCGGCAAAATACGAGGTCAGCGGAGAATATCTACTGTTCACTCGATCGCTCGACCTGAGCCGAACTCAGATCCCGGCTGACAAATATGAGACGGTTAAAAAATTCTTCGGCCAGGTTCGCTCAGCGGAACAGTCGCCGGTGGTTTTGATGAAAAAGTAGATCGAGGAATCTGCCCTAAAGTTTCAGCAAACGAAGCAAAGCCTCTTCCTGCGGTTCGAACTCAATTTTGAGTTTGCGGGTTCGTTGTGACCTTTGACCTTCGAACTGTTCGATGATTTTTCCGGTTGAATACAAATTGATCACCTTCGGGTGAATATAGGAAGAGCGGCAGACGGTCGGTGTGTTGCCGAGTTGCTCAGCGACATTTCTGATCGCCTTTACCAGGTTTGCCTTTACGGACTTTTCGTCAATGCCCGGGCCGAGGCGGGAAAGTTCCGTTGCCGCAAGAAGAGTTCCGGCCCAGGTGCGAAAGTCCTTCGCGGAAAAATCTGCATCTGTTGCGGCTTTTATGTAAGCGTTGATCTCCGCAGGTTTCACCGCCCGAACATTGCCTTCGCCGTCGATATAGTTAAACAACTTCCGTGCCCGGCCAAGTTCCTTCAGCTTGGTCATTACTGCAGCGAGATCGGCATCGACGAGCACTTTTCTGTGCTGGATGTGGCTTTTGCCGACAAACTCAAAGATCAACTCGCCCTTCTTCGTGATCGTCAGGTGACGGTTCTGAAGAGTAGTAATTCCAAAAGTCTTGTATTTTTTTACGCTTTTTTCGCTACCGACGCGGATATATAGCGAATTGATGAGTCGCATCATCACTGCCAAAACCTTCTCCCTTGGAAAGCCTTCGAGTGACAGGTCTGCGTTAGTTTTCTCGCGCAGTTTCGGCAGGTATTCACCAAATCTCTCTAACTTAGCAAATTTCTGTCTCTGCTTCTTTGCGGCGAATTTTTGATTATAAAGGTACTGGACTCGCCCGGTAGTGTCCATGCCAACTGCTTGGATGGAACTCCCGCGAAACGGCGAGATCCTCACGAAGCGCCAAGCCGGAGGAATCACAAGTAGTTTGATCCGCTCAAGATGAGATTCGTCAGAAATACGTCGATTCTCAGCTGTAATATAACGGAAACCGGATCTCATGGTTCCCTTACGGAGCCACCAAACTCCCCGACGGCCTTTCTCGATGGTCGCTTTTGCCTTACTTACATCTTGTGGTTCGAGTGGTTTTGGCATACAGACTCATTGGGAATAGAGACAAAAAAGGCGGGGACCCGGTGTCTCCCCGCCCGACATAGTATATATCAAAAGTTTAGTTCCCGATCGGGTTTCCATCGTTATCGAGGATGGTTATCGGAAATCCAAGCTCCTTCAGGCCAGGTTCGATCACCTTTCGGTCACCCACGATCACGATCGCCATTTTCGACGGGTCGATATATTTGTTGGCTGCACGGTTAACATCAGCCAAAGTGACCGAGTTTATCTTTGCAATGTAATCATTGAAGTAAGAATCGGGGAGGTCGTAGACATAAAGATTAGCGAGTTGAGCCGAGATCCCGCCGACCGACTCGAACCCGGCCGGGAAGCGCCGAATCGTGCTTTGCTTGTTGTAATCAAGTTCCTTCTCGGTCACAGGTATTCCTCCGCGAATACCTGTGATCTCTTTTAGGAGTTCTTGAACTGATTCCTTAGTAACTGCGGTCTGCATATCTCCCCCGGCTCGAAAGGGCCCGGCACCCCGGCGGTACTGCAAACCGCTGTTGGCACCGTATGTGTAGCCCTTGTCTTCTCGAAGGTTCATGCTGATACGCGATGTTATCGCTCCGCCGAGGATAGAATTCATCATCACAACGGGGAAGTAGTCAGGATTCATCCGATCGATACCAACCTGTCCAATGGAGACCACTGATTGGGCTGAATTTGGACGATCGATGAGGAATATCCCTGTCGTCTTGATCTGGCCGGTTGCCGGTAGCGGTTTATTGGCGGTATCACCCGCTTTCCACGAGGCGAATGCGGACTCGAGTTTGGTTTTGAGTGCAGCCTTGTCGTAATTGCCGACAACGATAAGCACGCCGTTATTTGGACGGAAAGTGTTCTCGTAATAGTTCACGAGATCGTCACGGGTGATTGCTTTGATGGTCGCTTCAGTATTGTCGCGGCCGTACGGATGATCGCCGTAAAGTACCTTATTGAACGCAACGTTTGCAATCGCGTTCGGATTCGCCTTCTGCTGACGAAGTCCGATCAATGAGCGTCCGCGAAGACTCTCTAACTCGGTAGCGGGGAAGATAGGATTTGTAACAACATCTGCGAAGATCGCCAATGCCGGATCGAGATTTTTGGTTAGTGTCTGCATGGACACGTTGGTCGAATCCCATCCGCCGCCGGCGTTCAGATTGGCTCCGATCGACTGCAGCTGGTTTGCGATGTCGACCGCGGAACGCGTTTTGGTTCCGTCGTCCATCAATGACGTCGTTAGATTCGCGACGCCGGTACGATTATCCGGTTCGTTGGCCGCGCCGGATTTCAGAACGAGGTTCATCGAGACGATCGGCAGTTCTTTCTGCTCGACCATCCAGACCTCTAAACCGTTGGAAAGCTTGGTTTTTTCGATCGGCGGCAAGGCAAGTTTTGGTATCGGGCCGGCCTTTGGCAACAATGCTGCCTGAGCGTCGATCTTCGATTGGTCCGCCTTCTCCGATTTTACTGAGGTTGGCTGATTCGCCGCAGAATTTGTTCGAGGCCCGTCCGCTCTTTTCGGGTTATAGGTCATAACCAAGCGGTTAGCGGTCAAATAGGTCTTAGCGACTCGCTGCACGTCCGCCGGAGTGACCGCCGAATAACGATCGAGGTCAGCCTGAAAATAGTTCGCCTTGCCGACATAACCCGCGTAATTGCTGATCTGTCCGCCTTTGCCAAGTACTGTTTGCAGGCCGAATATCGTTTGTGACTCGATACTGTTCTTCGCCCTCGACATCTCCTCCGCACTCGGTGCTTCTGCCTTGATGCGTTCGATCTCTGCATTTATCTCAGTTTCGATCGCGTCCAACGAAGACTCTGGCCGTGGTGTCACCTGGACCTGGAATGTTCCTCCGATCTCATTTGAGCCGTTGAATGCACCGACGTTCTGGGCCAGTTTGTTGTCAAAAATAAGTTTGCTCTGAAGCCTAGAGCCGCGACCTGACGATAGAATATTGCCTAG
>JAYSZT010000170.1:0-4137 GCA_043737915.1 Acidobacteriota bacterium | reverse complement strand
GATGGACGACGGTTACTTTTGCGGCGGTTTCGGAGAGAATAACGGCGTTCTCTAGAGCCGCATCGCCGCCGCCGATAATTATGACTTGTTTGCCGAGGACTTTATCCTTGGAAGCAAATCCCGATTCTAATATGCCCCGACCGGCGAATTCGACTTCACCAGGGATGTTTAGCCTGCGGCGGCGAACGCCCGTTGCGACTACGATGGCTCGTCCGGTATATTTCTCTCCTCCGGCGAGTGTTACTGTGTTTGCGTCCGGGTCCAAATCAACTACTTTGGCATTTAATTTTAAGGTCGAGTTACATTCCGCGATTTGCCTTAAAAAAATGTCGCGGAGTTCTCTTCCGTTTTTCGCTTCGACACCGAGATAATTCTTGATCGGATTATGGACAATTAGGAGTTGTCCACCAAGTTCGGAGTTTTCTTCAAGAACAAGACTGGTCAATCCAAGATCTGAACACCAAAGTGCGGCAGAAAGTCCGCCCGGGCCGCCGCCGATGATCAATACATCAAAATCCGATTTTGTTTTCATATTATTTCTAAATTACGGCGATCTTGCTAGTTTTTGTCAATGAACAACTGACATTTTTTGTCATATTAGAAGTTATGGTCTCAAGTTACTTTATGGATGAGAAGTACTGAGATCGCACGGATGTCCCCAGTTTAGGCACAAAAATCAACATAGACAAGAGATCTAACATATGAATTGGCTTGGCATCGATATTGCAAACGGTTCTGTCGAGCTATTGGCTTTTGCCGAAGACGCCTCAATTCCAACACTAACTCCAGTACGATCATTCGCGAAAATATGAGATTAGACATTGATTCAGCCGTTTCATCACTTCCCGTCGTTGAAAACAGCGTCGCCGAGGTCAGCTCCGATATCAACCGTGTCCTAAAACAAGGGGTCGCAGCCGCCCAGAGCGGCGACCGGCCGATGGCACGAACGCTACTCCTCAATGTAACCGAGGCCGATCCGAAAAACGTCGACGCCTGGTTGTGGCTCGCCTCGACAAGTGAGTACCCGGAGGAATTGCTTGTTTTCCTGAACAACGTTCTCGCGATCGATCCTGAAAATTCTCGTGCGCTCACCTGGAAATCGGCAACGTGTTCCTTGCTTGCCAAAACGCACGTCCAACGCGGGCAGACGGCGATGCAGGAAAATCAGAAGGATTACGCCATGCAGTGCTTCGACAAGGCGATCGAGACCGATGAGAATTGCGAGATGGCTTGGTTCTGGAAAGCCTCGCTCCTCGAAGATGAAGCGGAAAAATTAACGTGCCTCGAACGTGCTCTTTCGCTAAACCCGGCGAACGAGGATACAGTTGCGGCTGTTAAGAACATCGAATCAGAGCGGTCGGCGGCTAAGATGCACGATATTAAGGTGCTGGCATCTACCGGCGACCACGCTCAGGCAAACGACATACTGATCAGTGTTTTGGAAGTCGAGCCAATGAACACCGAAGCATGGGTTCTCCGCTCGCATCTCGCTCGCTCTTTCGAGGACAAGATCGATGCGTACGAAAATATTTTGAAAATTGATCCCTCGAACGCTTTTGCTAGATTCGGCTTTGATTTTCTATCCGAACTGGTTGTTTCCGCGAAACCGGCGGAACCGGTTGAGACCGAATCCGAAGGCGCGACGGAAAATTTTGCCGAAACTGTGAACGAGGTTTCCGAGGCCGAACCTGAATGGCCAAAGGATGATGAAACTGTCGACAATTTTGGTGAACCAGAGAACTCTGTACCTAACGACGACGAGGTGGAAGCCGCAGTTTCTGCCGCTCCGGAAGTTTTCGAAGAAACTTATCCGATGGGTGTTGAGAATACCGAAAAAGAAACCATTAGCTTTTATGGCTTGTCGGAATCAACGGTGGACGATTCACAACCGGCCAGTGCCCCGATGGCGGAGGCACAAGACGAATTTGTCTCCGAAGCCTCCGATCTATTGGATCTTAGTTCTTCAGGAATCTCTGAAACGGAATCCGTGTCGGACGAAGTGCCGGCAGCGAACTTCAGTCCATCCGCTCTCTCAAATTCCCCTTCAGAGGTAAATTTCTTTTCAGATCAAGATTTGATGGATGCGTCCAGGGAGACTGCCGAAAGAATTGACCCATTTAGGGAAGTGGTAAATGGAATGGAGACACCAAGTATCGATACGTACGACTTCGCCCGAGAATCGGATGTCTACGCGTCGCCTTTCGCTGAAACTCAGACATTTAAGTCTGATTCATTCGATTATAACGACTCTGCAAGTACTGACGAATTGGTAACACTTCAGGAAACCGCTCCCACACCTTTTCAAGAGGAAGGTGCATATTCAGAAACCGAACCTTCGCCTTTGATGCAGCAGGAGGTTCGATCAGAGCAGGAAGTAGTTCTTGGGCACGCGTCCGAATTAGCATTTGTTGAGTCGACCAAGCCTGTCCGTCTAGCTTGCGATTTTTGCGGAGCAGGAATAGATCCACAGTCGTTCTCTTGCGACACGTGTAGAGCAGTTTTGACGCTTTCCGATCTTGAGTCGCTGCTCGCGAACGACTCCGTCAACCGCGAGTTGGTCCAGTCTGCCGTTACGCATATGGAAACGGAATGGAATTCGCGGACATTTACAGAGGAAGAATTAAAAGTTCTTGGAGTCGGACATTTCAACCTGAAGAATTTCGACATGGGTCTCGCATATCTCCAGGAAGCGTCTCGTAACAACCCGAACGACGTCATTCTCTCGAGTCAGCTAAATACGCTAGCTATCAGACTCGGCGAGATACGTAAACAAAAACAAGATCTGAACTCATTACCGAAGGGCAAGACCATACTTGTCGTTGACGACAGTGCGACGGTACGAAAACTCATATCGAGCAAGCTGGAAAAATGTGGGCATAACGTCCTTTGTGCAGCAGACGGTGTCGAAGCGATGGAGATCATCGCGGACGTAACTCCTGATCTGGTGCTGCTCGACATTGCAATGCCGAGAATGGACGGTTACCAGGTGTGCAAACAGATTCGCTCGCTCGATCGGGCGAAGGACGTGCCGGTCGTAATGGTTTCGGGCAAAGACGGCTTTTTCGATAAGGTGCGAGGACGGATGGCAGGTTCGACGGATCATATCAGCAAGCCATTCGGTCCCGAAACACTAATGAAAACTCTCGAAACCTACCTCGCTAAAGACTTGGAAACCGGCGAATAAGCGTAGGTGCTTCAGGGCTCTAACTCTCCGCCGATGGATCTAGAAAACTTACAATCCTTTCTTGAAAAGGCCGGTGACCGTCTCGCGAGAACACGGGCCGGCCTTCTCATTCTAAACCAAAGCGGCGGCACCGCCGACGAATTGGCGGCGAATTCCTCCGATCTCGATTCCCTGTCAATAGACGCAGGTAAACTCGGCCTTCTGGATTTAAGTGAGCGATTTTTGGAATGCGGAATTTCGCTCAACGCCATCGTTCAAAGTGATGGTTCCTCACTCCCCAAGTCCATAAACGCTGCCCTCGATAACATTTCTCATGTCGAGGAAGCTTTACTTGCCATCCCTCTCGGCTCCGATGAATTTCTCGATGACGTTTCCGGATTTGTCGATGCTTCATTCGAGAATCTCGATTCCCGAGAGGCCGACCAACCGGAAGAATTTGAGATCGACGAGGAAACGCTTGAAATATTTCGCACCGAAGCTGAGGAGCTTTTGAATGGCATTTCAAACAGCCTTATTTCTCTAGCCGCCTCACCCGACGACCACAATGCGATCTGGGAGATCCGTCGAAATGCTCACACATTCAAAGGTGCTGCGGGCATCGTCGGGTTGACCGCGGCATCTAAATTAGCCCACCGCGTCGAAGATCTGCTAGACAAGATCGTCGAATTGCGGTGCGGAACCGAACGTCGCGTCCTTGAACTCCTAAACCGCTCGAATATACATTTGAGCACTATATTGGCGGGAACTGCACCGGACGAAAACTTTGCTATCCCGGTCGATATTGAGTTCGACAGCTTGATAAAAGCGATCTCTCTGAAGACTGGATCGAAACTATCCGCCGATACCAAAAAGAATTCGAACACTCCGAAATTGAGCGCTCCTGAAGCCATTCGCGTTCCCGCGAAGCCAATGGTTCGTGTTTCGCTTGAAAGGCTTGACGACTTGATCCGGGT
>JAYSZT010000169.1:0-4142 GCA_043737915.1 Acidobacteriota bacterium | reverse complement strand
CGGCCGGACTCGTTGTCGGTCCAGAAATGGTCGTACGATAGTCTCCAGCCGGAATCGGAGTTGCAGCAGCAGCGGTCCACCAGTTTGTTCCAGCCGCACTGTCCTTGAAATTATATAGACCGGCGAGATCCGATGAACTCCCGAATGAGGTTGTCGATGTTGCACCGGTGTATCCAAAAACGGTGAACGAAGTCGCATTCGGAGCGATCAAAGTTGCTTTGAGATCACCTGCCCAGCTATGGCTGCCGGTCATGTTGATCTCGACATTGTTCGGTGCTCCGCTCATGCCGGACACATTGAAAGAAATATCGAGCGGCGTTCCAGGTGCCTGTGGCCCCGTTGCGGCTGCATCGGGAATCGCTCCGACGCCCTTTCCGGGGAAGACAGCCGTCGGTTGACTAACAACATTCGTCGAATTGATCAAAGAGTTAGAAACTGCTGTCCACGGACAACCAGCTTGCGTGATGACCTGAAGCTGCCCGGTTCCGCCGCCCGCCGAAAAATTCTGACTCGTTGGTGAAAGCGAATAGGTACAACTCACTGTTGCGAAGTTTGCCGTGTAAGTCGATGTCGCGGCTGGACTAACGGTGTGAGAAATGGCTCCGGCGTCGCTCCAGTTGGAAAACGTGTACGACGTTCCCGGAGCACCGGCCTGCGGTGTCGTGGTCGCGATCGTATGAACCGAACTCGGTATCCAATTAAAAACTTGTGAAGTGAAATAAGGAGTTCCGTCAACTGTAAATGCTCGCCCTGCGGGATTCGTCTGGACTGTGACCGAGATAGTCCCGCCGCCACCGCCGATCGTGAAATTAGTGTCCGAAATGTCGAAGAAGATGTTGCCAATGCCTTCGATCTTGATGCGGCCAAGCGTGGTATTCAGGTCCGGAACCGTGATCGTTTCGGTGCCGTCATTGGGCGTGCTGGCAATGATCGTGGTCGGGAATGTCAGTCCGCCGTCTGAGGAAAATAATATCCTGACGTTTGCTGCACTAACAGGTGCCGCCGTCGTGTTCGCGACATTCCATGCCACGGTTTGGGATGAATTGGCTGACCAATTGACATTCGTATTTGGCGATGTAACGACGAACGGGCCGCTTGCTCCGTCGACGTTGACGACGGCAGTTGCGGTATTTATACCGCCACCGCCGGAGCGGTTATCGCGAGCGACTACCTGAAAGTTCATTGTTCGACCGATCTGCGGCAAAAGCTCGCCGGTTAGGAATGAGCCCGTTGTCGCTGGTGGGACATTGGCGTTGTTAAGGATAAATGGTAGCGACGGAAATGTACGGGTTCCGCTGACCGTCGCCACGTAGTTTCGGAAGATCGGCATTGCTCCGCCAGCGTCCGTATTGGGTACAGCTGTTGTCGATGCACCGAGGTCGTACTCCTGCCAGTCATAGGTGATCGAATCGCCATTGACGTCGGTTGATGATGCCGTCAGTGAAAACGGCGTTTGTTTTGGAATATTGTATGGACCGCCAACTATTGGAACGGTTGGCGGAGTGTTACCAGAGGCGGTCTCGACGTCGCAGGTGTTGCCATTTCCGGTTTGGCTGTATGCCACGATCACCTCAAGGCTCCTCACATGCATCGTGTCGATACTATTTGCAGCCAAGTTCTGAGTTCCGCAGATTCCTGCGTATGCCATCACTGTGATGCCGCTGCCGGGCTCATAGGCGTTGGCACCCGATCGATTTCCACCGCTACAGCTACCAGAGGCACCGTTAAATGTGTGGTTCGATCCCCACTGATGGCCGATTTCGTGGGCGACGTAGTCGATCGCGAACGCATCGCCGATCGGATTTCCGAGCCCTGTTACTCCTCGTGCTTTGCTCGAACCGCAGGGAACAGCTAAATTAGCAACGCCGCCGCCGCCTGTGGAGAAAACGTGGCCGATGTCGTAACTTGCGGTTCCGATCACCGCGTCTATGTTGGTTTGGTTTTCGCCCAACATAGTCGATCCACTATTATTGGTATATGGATCGTTTGCCGTCGTACATGCGACTCCGGCACAAGTCTGGTTGCCGGCGTAGGTGATCAGGTTGTTGTTCGCGATTATGACCATACGCATCGAAAGATCACGTTCATAGACGCCGTTGACGCGATTCATGATCAATACTTCGGCAGCGAGTGCACCGGCAATAGTGTTGCTCCCGACGGCCGTCGAGTATTCGACCGTGGCCGCTAAAGCTAGTCTATAAGTGCGAAGCGTCCCGCCGGATGTGACATCAGCCGACTGGTCAGGGATGCCGCCGGCGTTCATCGGGTCGAGATTATAGATCGATTCGAACCCTCTCTGGCCAACCTCGCAATTAAATGAGTCGAGCTTTGGCAGGTCGCGTTTGTAGTAGGTGACATAGTTATCCACATCACCGACCGCATATGGATCGATCATGACCGTTCCATTAGGGGAAAGGATCATTGCGTGAAAACCGCTAGGTAAATAGTCGAGACGCGCGGTCGCGGTCGGATCATCGATGCCCTGAGCGGAAAAGGTGCGTCCGAGTTCAGGAAAGTTTACGAGCAAGCCCTGTTCAACGATCAGCGAATGAGAAACCCGGAATTTGCCGAAAGTCCCGTCAGGCATTGGTAATTCGAGGATCGTTTCGGTTGCTGACTGACTGAATTCCTCGGGTGCAGCGTCTAAAATACTGTCCAGGTTTTGTTTGTTCAGTTGGAAGGTTTTGTAGTTGTCCGGCGTGCGGGTGCGACTCAGCGGTCGCCTGCTCAACTCGGTATCGTCAATTTTTGTCCAAACGTGCTTGGTCGCTGCCATAACTGAACTGTAGGTTGCAATCGCAAGCAACATCGCAAGGCTCGAAAGCACAAAAAAACGCTTTTTCGTAAACATTAAAAATCTCCTCTATTGCACGATCTTTGAAAAATGAGCAGGCCGAGCGGCCAAACTTTTGACTCGGGTATAAAATACCTTAATTTTGGGATGATGAATTGTATTGGTAACCTTATCGAACAATCTTAGGATACAGAAATACTGCGTAATTGTCCAGAAAAAACCGCATTTCCGGCCAAGTTATAAGCCCGCGAAAATGATAATATTGCGTTTTGCATATGGTCGACGAATCATTACAAGAATCAACCCCAACCAGCGTCACCGTCGGCGCGAAACCGCTCGTGCCGACCGAAGGCGAGATCGCTGTGCTCGGCCCGTTAGATCGCTTCGGCTTTCGCTTGACGCATTTGATGAATCTCGGTTTTGCTAAAACACTGATGACATTCTTTCAGCGGCATATCGGATCGCTCTGGATCTACCTCGCGACCTACAACCTGATGAATGTTTTCGGGATCGAGAATGTCGAGAACTCAGATCCAGATGTTCCGCTCGTCCTGGTTGCGAATCACCGGTCGTTCTTCGACATGTACACTGTTTCGAGCGTTATATTTCGCCGGACAAAGCGAGATGTAAAATTATTCTTTCCGGTACGGGCAAAGTTCTTTTACGATAATCCGGCGGGCTGGTTGGTCAATTTTGTGATGGGTTGGTTTTCGATGTATCCGCCTTTTTTTCGTGAAGATCGCGAGGAAAAAAAGCGTGAGTTCGACAAATACTCAGTGCGGCGCCTGATACAGCTTTGTTCCGAGGGGCACGGGCATATCATCGGCTTTCATCCGGAAGGCAGGCGAAACCTGAAGGGCGGCACGTACGACCTTCTCCCGGCACAGCCGGGTATCGGGAAGGTCATTTATTCTGCTCATCCGCAGGTTATACCGGTTTTTATCGCCGGCTTGGGGAATGACCTGCCGAAACAGATATTAGGTAACTGGAAGGGCGGCCCGAAGGTTCGGATCTGGTTCGGCGAATCGGTCGATCTCTCCCAGTATTACGAAAAAGGCGATCGCCTGCGAACGCATAAAGAGATCGGCGACCATCTGATGATCAAGATCGCTGAGCTCGGGCAGATGGATCGGGGAAAATTCGAATGATCGCAAGCGTTTTTTAATTCTGGGTTTAAAAAACTACAATAAGAATTATAACGTGGAGAGCACCTCATCAATACAAAACGAGACCGCGGACCGGCCTCTGCTTGAGATGTCCACCCGACGGCGTTGGGCAGTGACCATCGGCGTTATGACCGGAATGGCGATCGCTGCCCTTGATGTCATTCTGAACGTAGTGATGAATC
>JAYSZT010000168.1:0-33856 GCA_043737915.1 Acidobacteriota bacterium | reverse complement strand
GTGCCGAACTAGAAAAATTCGGCGCAAATACGGCAAACATCTCCGTTTCGTCGGTCGATGCCAATCAGAGCGTCCAGGTGATGCTTGAGCAGGTCGATAAAATGAAAACGTTGCGGTTCAATGACGAGATCGTTTCCGAAGTCGCGGGAAATTTCCTGACAACCTATTACTTGTCGCAGGAAACAAGCGGAGCACAGGTCGGGGAACTGGCCCAGTACGAATTGATCGGCGGCGGTTGGCGTAACGCTTTTGAATTTCTGAATCGGGTCAGCAACGTCAAATCTGACGACCTTTCAACGGTTTCCAGAAAATATATGAGAAACGTTCGATTCGTCGTCGTGGGTGATCCAAAAGCGGTTGACAGCTCGATCTTTCTACCCAAATAGATCGACATAAAAAACTAGAAAAGGGCGGGACGTTGTGGCGTCCCGCCCTTTTTGCTATCGTCCGTCCTTTTTACGATCTTCACCACGATCAGCGGGCGGAGCCGGTTTCGAATCCGGTTTCGGCTCGTTCCTGGTCGGCGGCGGGTCGTTTCTCGGTGGTTGCCGCTGCGTTGGCGGCGCTTCATTCCGAGGGGGCGGATCATTGCGAACCGGTGGAACATATCTCGGAGATTCACGTTGCATCGGCGGATCATACCGACGCTCTTCCCGTACCGGAGCTCGCGGAGTTTCCTCGCTCTTACGGGTCGGCGGGACGTAGACCGGAGGCTGCCGCACGGGCTCTTCGCTCTTCGCGGGAGGTGTTTCGACGCGAGGCTGGCGAACCGGATTCGCCGGTACGCGGTCGACCGCTCCCGTCTGACGCGGCAACGTCGGATCGTTTGCTGACCTGACCGGCTCATCGTTCCGGACGGCCGGCGGACGATTGCCGAAAACCCGTGTATTTCTGAGTTCGTTATCGAGCGGACGATCAGTTGACCGCTGCATCGCACCCGTTTTTGAACTCTCTACGCGGACTGCAACGGGCGGAGGCTCAACAGTGATCGACGTACCACGGCGTCCGTTAAATTGCCTGATCGTGGGCAGTTGCGGCGCATTTTCCTGGTCATTCGGAGATTTGGTCAGGATGGCGTTTGCCGTAGCCAGCGGCGGAGTGCGCGTCCTTGAGCCTCGACCAAATTCACTCGCGTCGACCATCACGACGCCGGTCGGCGGCACAATGCCGAGTGGCGGAACCTTGACCCGTCGGGTTATCGGGCCGTTCTCGGCCGATCCCAGCGGCGGTAGTCTGGGCGACCGTGGATTCCTTGGGTCCGGTGTGGCGACCGGAACCGGTGGGCCGCCGTTTCCATTTCCATTACCGCCGTTCTGATGTCCTCCGGACCATTGCCCATGATGGTTATAGTTGTAGTATGCGTAACTATACGGGATAGGATACCAGCAAAAATTGTTGCCGTAGCTCGTGAATACGACTAGTGCCGGACGCCACCAACTTCGCGTGTTTCGAAACGCTCCATATGGCGACCAACTCCAATATCCGTCGTCGAAGAACCATCGACCGTGATGATATGTCGCCCAACCCCAAGGCTCGTCGTTGACCCACGTCCAGCCGTATGGACTGACCCAACGCCAGGTTCCGTATCGGTACGGCGACCAGTCGGAATAGCTGCTGGTGGTGGTGCGGTACGGGCGCCACACGTAGCCATACTTTTTAGTGTAAACCCACTCTCCATTAGAGTTAAGATCTTCGGCACCGTACATGTCCTGATCGTAATACTTGCCGTAGTGGGCACTTTTCAAATTGAGAGCAATCGTCCGGTCGCGGTCGAATGCCCACTTGTCGAACTCATTTGCTCCGCGGTCGGCCGCCGCCGTGTCCCACTCTCCGGCGTTGTCTCCGGCGATAAAGACTCTCGCACTGCGTCCGCTTTTCAGCGTAAAACCGGAATCGTTCGAGTAGATCCTCGCCTCGCCGCTTTCCAGAACGCTAACACGTACGGTGTCATCGCCCTGTCTTCCGGCGTCGATACTGTAGAAGCCGGACTTTTGGACGGCGACAGTCGTGTTCGGAGCGTCGATCTCGAAGTATGTCACGTCCTTACTGAATTGATCGACCGTGACGCTCATCTTGCCCTCGGGCAAGCTAACAGCGATACCGTCTTCCTTGAGGTTAGCGACTTTTAAGTATGAATTTTCGTCTAGGCGGAGGTATGTATTCGTATTGAACTGGATCTCGATCCGACCACCGTTTGAGGTAGTCAATTCATCGCCCTCGACGATAGGCAAATTAAGGGTGGCTCGCTCCCAATCTTGGCTGTCGGAACGACGGATCTGAACCTCGCCCCGAATAAAACTGATTCGCGAGACACGTGCGGTGACATCCGGCACTTCGTCATCGAAAACCACTGTACTTACTGACGGATCAGGCAAATTGAGCGTTTGAGCGGCACTGGCAAACACGCTCGGCACCGCCGACAGGGCGGTCAAACATGCCGCCGGCAGTAATAAAAACATCTTGGATCGCATATCGCTTTCCCTCCTACAATTTTCTTGATTCCCAACGAAAGATCGTCCTGCAGCCGTTAAACCGCTGGCCTTTAATTCGAGCAAAAGCAAATTCCGTTCCGTCCAAGATCTGAATATAAACTCAGGGGAAACTTCAATCTAAAGAACACGTAGATGACGAAATCGTGCATTAACTTACTTTTCCGGCACGAATTGGTGTATCAGGTTTCATGTTTAAGGCCGATTTGCCAATGCCTTCGAAACGCATATAAACTCTTGGTATCGGGCGATAGGCCCGCAAAGAAATCTATATGAAAAGATCATTTTTTGTCGTCGTAACTCTCGCTATCCTGACCTTTTCGGCGTTCGGACAAAAGTCCGCAGCCAATAAGGTTGACCCGTCAAAGGACGTTAAAGCCGCATTCGAACGACTGATCGACGGCATCAAACAGGTCGATGTGGATAAAGTCATGAACTCCTACGAGAAAAGTGATAAGTTACTTGTTTTCAACAATAACGGCACGGCGACGATCGGCTGGAGCAATGTTAAGTCAAACGTCGACGCGACCTATCCGAAGATAACCAACGTAGCCCTCGAGACAACCGGCCTACGCGTCGAAATGCTAAGCAAAACGACCGCCTACGTCAGTTGCAAATGGACGCAATCACAGGAAAACAGCGGTAAACTCGAGTCGGCATCGGGACGAATGACACTTATCTACAGGCTCATCGGCAAAGATTGGAAAGTGATTCACCGCCACACCTCGCCCGACAACCCGGCCGCGAGCCGACCAGTAATGGATTCCGAGCGAACCAACCCTTAATGCGTCCGAGACAGTCAAAAGTAAACTCATAGTTACGCCCTTGTTTGTGTCCTATTGTTAGGAAATAGAAGCAAAAAGCCGTCCATTCGGACGGCCTTTTTTCCTTGCTCATTGTTCGAAAAGAACTAGATCGTCGCTCCGGGGTAGCTCCTGCCGAGGCGTTCGGCGGTGCCGTCGCTGAGAGCATTGACGAGTTCATAGTGGAAATAGTCAAATTTAGCAGCAACCGGCGGTTGGACACGTTTATCGTACATTTCGCGAGACCGGTCGATCGCTTCTTTTAGGCGGTCGTAAAGATCGCTTGCTTCACGGCCTTCCAGCACTTTTTTCTCGTTGTAGAGTTTGATCTCCGAAACCAGCAAACGAGCAAATCGTCGAGCATCGTTGTGCAACCGACGCTCGTCTTCGGGCACATCGATCGGCAGATCAACATTGCGATCGCTAAGGCGCGTCCTTACGGGAGCCGAAGAATCGACCGTCTCCGTCACCGGAGTGGTGTTTTGATCCGGGACTGACTGAATCGGTGCGACCTCACTAACCACCGATGGCTCGAATGCCGTGGGCTCGGCATCTGTAGTTTTAACATCAAATGGCGGCGTTTCGTAAGGATTTTTATACTCGACGGGCGGCACCGCGAACGGCGGCGGGTCGAAATCAGAAACAGTCTCGGGAATTTCTTCCGCTACTTTCTCAAACGCTAGAGTTTCATCGAATTGCGAAATAACTTCTACCGATTCTTCGGGAGCTTCCTCACGCTCGCTACGATAGGAACTGAGTTCATCCGCCAATTTCGCCTCATCGAGCGGCGGTGCAGCGAATGTCTCTTCAACAACCGCAAAACCGTCGCCTTCAACAGTCGGCTCGAATGATCCAAAAGTTTCGGTCTCAGCCTCGTTTTGAAAGCTCTCAGGAACCAATTCGCCATGACTTTGAACAGGCGTGGCAAATTCGAAACCGCTCGTCTCGGAAACAGGTTGAGACTCTGCCTCCGCAGAAGTTGTTTCGGAAAGATCACCATGGGAAACAGTCGGTTCGTAGGCTGGTTCGTAGACCTCCGTGATGGCTTCTACCTCTTCGACTTCAGAAGCTTGGACCTCAGTAACTTCCTCGACTTCTTCGACTTCTTCGACCGCGGTTGCCTCGACTTCGGCAGCTTCGAACGTCCTGTAACCGCCGTCAAGCGATTCCTCCGAGACGGTCTCGGGTTCCTGGTATTCGTAGCCCGATGTCGGGATGGCGGCAGCGATCTCTTCGCTACTGTAATTGGCAGTCGGATTCAGCGCGAAGCCTTCGGATTCAGTGCTTGTGACTTCTGCCGGAACCGCAGTTTCCTGAACTGTTCGTGCACCTTTCGTAGACGCGAGTAACTCGACGGTCATTCCGGCAACGCGAACCAGAGCCTCGAGAGCGTCGGTATTGAGCGCGACTCCTTCATTGCCGTAATCGGCATAAAGAACGGCCACCGCTCGTCCGCGGGCCAACAGCGGAACCGCATACATGCGGTCCGGCCGACCGAAGTCGAGTGTCTCAAGGAATGCCGAATCGTCGGCATAATTGTTGTATGAGCCCTCGACCGTCGAAAGCGACGTGACTGATTTACCGAGGATGGAGTCGGACGAGATCGGGAAATGGATTTCGCGGATGGCAGTTTCGCTGGTCGGACCTGCTGTTCCAAAAACCTTCCAACCAACAAAATGCTCGTTCTTAATAATAAAGAAAGCTCCACGCGGTGTGTACTCAGACGCGTGCTCGATCAGAGCCTTTAAGATCGTGGACTGCGAATCCTTGGAGCTAATATCGATGATCGCTTCGTTGAGATCGGCGAAACTGACAGGCGACGACGAAGCCTTTTCTAGTTCCTCTGCCTCCACGAACGCGTTCGCAGCGATCTGCGAACCCTCGTCACGCGCCAAACGGAGATGCTCAGTGACCGTCTCGGTAAAGCCTAAGTCGAACTGATGATCGTTCTCAAAACGTGCTGAAAATGCCTGAAAAGCAAGTTCGAAGTGGGATTTTTGCTCTTCGAACTCGACATCCATCTTCTTCTTGAATTCCAGAGTCTCCGCGTGCATTTCCACGAGGACACCTTTAAGGTAATTCTCGAATTCAGCTCTCAGACTCTGTTCGAGTTCTTCACTATTCACTACGTTTCTCCTCCATTTACTTGGGTACGTAAAATCAGCCGGGAAAATTTGAGGCCGGTGGTATCAAATTATGTAGAAATTAAAATCGTGCGGTAATGGCGGTTCGCGTAATCCGCCATCATTCGAATTATGCCGAATGATGGGGGAGCATGTCAAGAAATTCTTTTCGTTTCAACAAAATAGGGAACTTTTTTGGCAGTAACAAAGAGTTTTTTTACTACGTGGCGACAACCGTGAGATTTGGGTCGATCTCTTCCTTGATCATATTTTCGATCGCCATCAGGGTGCCGGTGAGCGAACTTGGGCAAGTGCCGCAGGCACCTTCGTACCGAATGCGAAGCTCGGTATCGGTCAATTCGACGATCTCGAGCCAGCCGCCGTCGCTGGCGAGGAACGGACGTATCCGTTCATCCAGCAGATCATTGATCTGGGTCAGTTTCGGATCGTCACTTACGGCGAAGGCGAGAGCACCGCCAACTGAGGCGGCGGCACTTTTAGACTTTGGAGCAGATGACGCGACTGCCTCAGCCGCTCGGATCGGCACGGCGAGATCTGGCAAAATGTCGTCCCACTCAGCATCATCCGATTTTTCGACCGTGACCATCTTATCCATATAGAAGACGGAAACGACATTGCCGGTGTCGAATATTGATTTTGCGAATTTATTATCGAGTGCGTCCTCGCTCGACTTGAATGAGTGCGAAGTGCCGTGCGAGACGGGTTCTTTGAGAATGAATTTCACCGCGTTCGGATTCGGCGTTTCTTGTATATCTGCGATTTTTGGCATTGCTAGACGACCTTATCTCTTACTAAAATGCAACGAATCTTAATCATTACAATTTAGTAAACATTATAGCCGCTTTTCAGTTAATTTCGCAATCTTTGAAACGAGGCGCAAAAAACGGCTGTGATCATCCGCTGGTCGTAAAACAAAAATGTACGTTCTCGCCAAGGTAAAACTAATCGTTTACCGAATGCGAATTACGTTCTTCGGAATGTCCGCATCAACTATTCGGTGATGTGAATGTCCTCGGTCTTATTCACGCGACCCGAGAGGAACATAATCCCGAAGGCCGCAAACAAAATACCGAAAATAACGGTTCCGATTATATACAGCGTGTTGGGCGGTGTCGTCGCTCCATATTTCCAGAAGCAAACAGCTGCCAAAACACCGCAAATTAGAGCTAATAGACCACCAAGCATACCTTTCACAACATCACCTCCGATCATTAAAAAAGGATACAACTCAAGTAAGACTACCCAGCATAGTCGCCGGCCACGCGTTAGCGAAATGACCGACTTTGTTCGAACCAAAAAACTTGTCAACGGAAATCACTGGAATATAGGAGCATAGTAACGCCACTTATCTGTAAAACGCAAGTTTTTTATAGGCGAACCCGCCTTTATTTTAGGCGAGCAATTACGGTGCGCGGAATTCCCTGCAGATCGTCGAGTATTTCGACCTCTCTCCAAAGTTCGGCTCCGAACATTCTGCGGACATCCGCGTCCTGGCCGATTCCGATCTCGAGGATCAGATATCCCTTAGGCAGCAGAAATCCGGGGGCATCGCAAATTATACGACTCACTATCGAGAGGCCGTCGCCGCCATCGGTCAACGCGATCGTCGGGTCGAAATCGCGAACCTCTGCCTGAAGGCCGCTCATCTCCGATGCAGGAATGTAAGGTGGATTTGAGAGAATCGCGTGAAATTTATCAGTCTCGACCGAGGTGAAAATATCGGATAGCCGAAATTCGACGCGATCCGCAACGCCGTTGTTCGTAGCGTTTATCCGGCCGATCATGAGAGCTTCCTCGGATATGTCCACCGCGATCGCCGATGAATTTTGCAGCTCATGCAATACCGAAACAACTACACATCCAGAACCGACGCCGATCTCACAGAATCTCGGCGACTCAATGCCATCGAGAGAGCGTATCGCGGTTTCGACCAGTTGCTCAGTTTCCGGCCGCGGTATCAAAACATCGCGAGTGACGACGAAATCAAGGCCGTAGAATTCCTGGACGCCGACAATGTGCTGAAATGGCTCGCGAGATCGGCGGCGTTCGAGGTGGCTGTCGAACGTCTTCTGCTCGGCGTCGGTCAGTTCGTATTCGGCGTGGGAAACGAGGAATGTTCGGTCGCGGCTAATCGCATTCATCAGTAGCGACGCGGCTTCGCGTGAAGGTTGGGCGACACCGGCGGCAGCTAGCTGTTCGGTTCCGATCTTGAGACATTCGGCGATCGTCATCGGGCACCATCCCCGCGAAACATTGCCGGGATCGTCAGGAAAAGGATCTTGAGATCAATCAGTAGCGACCAATTCTCGATGTAGTAAATATCGACCCTCACCATCTCATCGAACGTTAGCCGATTCCGCCCGGACACTTGCCACAGGCCCGTGATCCCCGGCTTCATATCGAGGCGTTTACGATGCCAGATCGCGTATTCTTCGACCTCATACGGGATCGGAGGACGCGGCCCGACGACGCTCATTTCACCTCGAAGGACATTTAGGAACTGAGGCAGTTCATCAAAACTCGTTCGGCGAAGCCATTTCCCGCTTCGTGTGATCCGCGGATCGTCTTTTACCTTACCGAAAACAGGCTTGTCCTCGTCGCCCGAATTTGCCTGCTGCCGGCCCTCGATGTTCGCCAAATAGGCGTCACGATGGAGATTTTCGTCGGCATCGGCCTTCATCGTGCGAAATTTGTAACAGAGAAATTTTCGCCCGTCCATACCGACGCGTTCTTGTTTGAACAATACTGGACCGGGTGAATCTATTTTGATAAGGATCGAAACGAGCACCCAGAATGGAAAGGTAGTGATCGCCGCAACGACCGCGATCGCGACGTCCGATGCTCGTTTGATAAATCGCTGGGCGTCCGACAAAGGCTCGCGAAACAACCTGACCATCGGCAAAACACCGATCTGCTCGACACTCGTTTTCTGCGGCAAGAGATTAAAAACGCTCGGTGCGAACCGAAACTCGACCTTTTGTCGGCGACTGATCTGCATCATCGCCTCGAAAAGCCGTTCGCTCTCGAGACTGTTGTCGGTAATTATCACTTCCTGAATCGCGAACCGTCCGATCAGCGAGGAAAGCTCGTCGATGCAGCCGATGACCGGTATTCGTTCGCCGCCATCGAGAATGATTTCGCTAGCGAGTTCGCGCCGATCACCGCTGCCGACCACACCGATGACCCGATAGCCGAGATATCGGCGCTCGTTGAGTTCCTGAACCGTCTGCCGAGCCTCGGCATTTGTACCAACGACGAGCGTTGGTATGAGATTGATCCCGCGTCCACGAATGATCGTCTGAACAAATCTGATACCTAAGTGGAATGCCGTAAAAACGATCAACGCCACGGCAAAATCCGCGAGAAAAACACCACGCGAATAGGAAAACTCTCGAAACGCGAATCCGCCTCGGAAAAGAAACGCCCAAGCGACGATCAGCAGTGAACTGACGAGCACTGCCTTAAAGATCTTGATCGCTTCCTGTAGGTACGAAAACGCACCCGCAAACCTATACGAACGCGAATAGAGCAGTAAAGCGAGCCTTGCCGGGATCGCGAAAAACAAAATTCCGGCGTACGGCACGAACTGTCTCGACCAAGCCCACGCCGTCGAGGATAGAATCGGCTCGCCTTCTCTGATCGCAAAAGCCGCTAAGAAACATAGCGCCGTGAGAATAGCGTCAGTCGCGAACACCGTAAACTTTACGAGCGGCATCACCCATTCAGGAACGCGGTTCCTGACGGTGATAGTGTCCAGATCTTTGCTGATGACAGCCTCGGCGTTCATTTCTTCGATATTTTACAACAGTTGGCGCTTGAAATGCGGCCTAGACCTTTTTGTCCAAAAATTCACGCATCCAGATCTCGAGATTAAGCAGTTGGAAAACCTGTAAATTGTAATCTTCTTTACCCGAAAGGTTAAGGTCTACGATCTTTCGCACCTGTCCCGAATCGAAAAGTCCCCGGCGACGTATCGTCTCGACGGACAAAGCGTCATCAACCATTTCCCGCAGAGCTCCGCGAAGCCACGATCTCACAGGTGCTGAGAAACCAGCTTTTTTTCGCCAGATCACTTCTTTTGGCAAGATCTGTTCGACGGCTTTTTTGAGAATATATTTTCGTTTCAGGCCTTTGATCTTGAGCCTTGACGGGATCCGCGTCGAGAGTTCGACGAGTTCCCTGTTCAGAAAGGGTGCCCGAACTTCGAGATTGGCAGCCATCGAAGTCTTGTCGGTCGTGTCAAGATTGAGAGCCGGCATGAACGTTTTGAAATCGACGTAAAGCAAACGATTTAATGGCGAATTATCTTTACACTGCTCGAAATACTGTCGATGAAATTTGTACGCGTCGAAACCCGACATCTCTCCTCGCAACTCTTTCGAAAATAGATCGCTTTTCATCGGATCGGTAAAATATGTCCCGAATCCGAGGTAGCGATCCTCAAAATCCATCGACGCACTGCGAGCGAATTTTTTCGCATTACGGATCGGTGCCGTAAAGCGTCCGGGCAAACCACCATAAAGCAAACCTTCAATCGTTCTCATCATCGGCCGGCGAACGGATGTCGGCAATATGTCCGTCAAACCGGCGATCTGCATCGCCATTTGCCTCGGATAACCACCGAAGATCTCGTCGCCACCCATTCCCGACAGCATTACTTTTTGAGTTTCACGAGACTGTTGCGAGATCAGGAATGACGGTATCGCCATATCGATGACCGGTGCATCGGAGTGCCAGACGAGCTTTGGCAAAAGGTCTACGACGTCGGGCGTAAGCAGCGTTTCGTGATAATCGACCGGGAAAAGTTCGGCGACGCGGCGTGCCCATTCGACATCGTCAGGAATAATGTCAAAGCGCAAGTCCGCCGCTGAAATGCCCGTCGTGTAGGTCGATATATTGTTCGTTGAATGCTTCGCCATTAAGGCGACCAGCGAAGACGAATCGACGCCGCCTGACAAAAACGCACCGAGCGGAACATCAGCAACCATTTCCATCTCGGTCACGCGCTCAAGCGTTTCGAAAACTCGTTCGCTCCACTCCTGCTCCGTTCCGCCCGATTCCTCAGCCGAGAAATCAATATCCCACCACTGCGTCGTCTTGATCTCGCCGCCTTTCCAAACGAGAAAATGAGCGGCCGGGAGATGAAATATATCCTTAAACAGCGTGAACGGCGGGACGGGCCAGAGGAAAGTCAGGAATTGATTCAAGCCCTCGTTATCAAGTTCGGGAGCAATGAGACCGGAGGCAAGGATGGCTTTTATTTCGGACGCGAAAACGAGGCTTTCTCCGACCTTGGCGTAGTACAACGGTTTGAGGCCGACACGGTCGCGGGCGAGGGTCAGCGTTTTTTCGACGTCGTCCCAGACAGCGAAGGCGAACATTCCGTTGAGTCGATCGAGACAGCCGACGTTCCATTCACGAAAAGCCTGAAGCAAAACTTCGGTATCGCTACCGGTCGCGAATTTGTGGCCGAGCGACTCGAGCGTCCTTCTGACCTCTTTATAGTTGTAGATCTCGCCGTTCAGGACCAGCGAATAACGGCGATCCGCCGTCAACATCGGCTGATGCCCAGCCGGTGACGTATCAATGATCGCTAGCCGCCGATGCCCAAGACATGCCTTGAGCGAATGTGAACCGAAACGCTCAGACACGAAGACGCCTTCGTCGTCACGGCCACGATGCTCGACCGAGATCAGCATCGAACCGATACGCGTTTCTGGGTCAGTTGAAATTATTCCGGCGATCCCGCACATAATATAGAATGAGAAATTTGCCGCAAGCTGCTAAGTAGCAAAGAAGAACGAGTAGAAGCTCAACAAATTAAGAATCTTTCAGGTTTAGTTCTGTCCACAGGTGCCAGCCGAGCAAACTCGCGAGAGGCAAACGCGAGACTTGCAGCGGTGGTGCGTACATGAACTGTTTTGCGATTTTTGAGAGATCGAAATCGGGAAAATCCGTTTGCACCTCAGCCTTTCCGTAAACCTTTGAATACGGATTAAACGCTCCGTCCGTGCTGACGTTGATAAAATTATCCATCGATAAATACTTCCAAATGCCCGCTTTTTTCGCGTTTGCGAGATGGTCGCCATAAATTCCCGTCGCCTTAATACCTAGGAAATAGATCGCAAGTAACCCGAGGCGGCGAAAAACGAAGATCGATGCGAGATAGTTCAGCGACCATTTAGCGTAAAACATTGCGACGAGTTTGCCGTCCGGTTTCAAAACTCGAGCAATCTCTTTCTGCGCCGCTTTGATGTCGGGAATGTGATGCAGAACTCCGTGGCTAAAAACGATGTCAAACGAATTATCGTCGAACGGCAATTTCAGGGCACTTGCCTGTTCGATCCGTTCGAACGGCAAATTCTTGAGCGTGAACCTCATCCGCGTTCGGCTGGCGGCTTCGTCGGTAAGGTCAACCCCGGAATAGATACCGCCGCGACGAACGATCTGTTCGCCATCAGCTCCTTGCCCGAGGCCGATCTCGAGTACCCGTTTCCCATCGAAACCAACAGCATCGAGACATTTCAGAATGTGAGCCTCTTTGGAATAGCGGTATTCGTCATAGCGAGCAAAAAATGCTTCGTATTCGGCTCGGGATCGATCCGTCAGATCGCCAACGAGTTCTGCTCCGCACGGATTCGTCTGCCAAAATTTTTGAACATCGCTTTCCATTTTTAATCACGTCTATTTGTTTACCAACTCCTCGTAAACCTCGACGTACTCGGCCGCGATCCTATACGGGGTGAACATTTCGGCAAAATTACGATTATTGCTGCTCATCGACCCGCGCAGCTTTTCATTTTTCATCAGTTCGATGATTCGCTCGGCAATGTTCCCCGGTTCCTGTGTGCAAAACAGGCAGTTTTCCGATTCGCTTAATAGGTCAGCGGCTGCCCTTATCTTTGTCGTAACGATCGGCAGACCTGCGATCGCCGCTTTGAACAAAGCGATCGGAATTCCCTCGATATGCCGTGTCGGGAACACAAAAATATCGCTGTCGAAATAATACCGCGTCACCTCGCCCTCAGAAATGTAGCCGGTGAAAACAACGTGTTTCTCGAGTTCGAGTTCACGCACGATAATCTCAGCCTCTCGTCGAATCTCGCCGTCACCGACGCATCGCAGGGTAAAATCGAAACCCGCATCACGGATAATGGCACATGCCCGAATAGTTTCGATCAAACCCTTTGTCGCGATAAACCGCGATACGAAAAGCAGATCGAAATGTCCGTCGGCCATCCTTCCCGAATGCGAGATCGGTTCGGTTTCGAAAGAAACGACATTCCTAACCTGAAAAATGCGTTCGGGCCGAAATCCAACGTCGATGAATTCACGCTTCTCTTCAGATGATAGCACTCCGATGCCTGCAGTTTTCTTTCGCAAATACCGAATAAGTTGGGATACGAAAAATCCGGCGTCCATCTGTCCGCGAGCGTCACTGCCGTGCATTTTAAGAAAGATCTTATGCTGCCCGCGAGGCATGAAAAAAGTGCAGAATGCATCGCGAAGTATTGTTTTCAAATCGAATGAAGTATTGAGGTGAACAATGTCGAAACGCTCTTTCATCATCGCCCGCCTCAGGCGTACAGCCGTCTTGAAAACCCGCGAAATACGTTCAGTGATAGGCGTCGGACGTTCCTTATCGCCGAAGACAAAGTCTTCTTCGCGAACTTCGTGACCGGCCTTTCGCAAGGCATCGACGAACGGAGGTTCGCATGCTGCAGGACCTCCCCACGAATCTTTCGACGGCATTCCGACGAGTATTTTCATCGCTTCATCGCCTCCGTATTAAGGATGAGATCGGCGACAATTTTTAGCATTTCCGTTTCACGACGCGGTTCGGCGGTCGATTTTTTCACTACTTTTAATATATTGACATCGGCGGGGGTCACTATCTTCATCATTCTTCCCAGCTTTATCAGATATTCATCGATCGCCGCCGGTTTGCCGGTGAAGATCGTCGCAGTCGGCACGCCAAGGGCCGCGGCCTCGCGGTTCATCGTCCCGCCGCCCGAGATGACCAGATCGGCAGCCGCCAACAAATTTGCTCCGTCGAGAGCCATTGTCGGAATTATGATATTTGGCTGCGGATGTCGTTCCCGAAGTTCTGCACCCTGATAATCCTTACGTGGAAGAAGTATTATCTTCACTGTTTTGATCGCCGCGCACCTGTCGAGCACCAGGTCGAGCAGATCATTTTCAAACCCGCGATTATACAATGCCTCGGGAGCGTGAGGCCGCACAACGACAAGAATATCATCGGCGTTTACGCCCAACTCTTTCAGTTTTGCGGGGAACGTCTCGTCGGGTGCAAAATCGGCGAGATACACGTCTTCTTTGAGGCCATCGAACCGCTTCACCTTGCCTTCACCCGCACCGAATTTCGCCAACGCTTCGGCTGGAAACGACGCCGGGACGATGAGCCGTTTTGCACTCCGAAAAGATAAATGATTGCCGGGGTGATGTTCGTAATCCATCAGGTTGACGCTGTCGATGCCGAGCATCCGAGCGACGATCAGCGGCTCTTGAGAATTATGGACGACGACGAGATCGACATGTTGGGTGCGAGCCCATTTTGCGAGTGATACGATGCGGCCGGCAAATTTGGCGGCTTTGGAGAACACGTTTCCACCACCGTGCGAACCAAATAGGGCGACATCGATTCCGGCGTTGCGGGCGAGTTCGACGGTCTGAGCGTAGTCGCGTGCCGTCCAAACGATCGTGTGTCCACGACGCTCGAATTCCGCCGCAAGCACCCTGAAAAACGGCACGTGCGGAGAATTTGAAAGGTCGATCCAGATACGCATAGACGTTGAAATTACTTCGCCGAAACCTCGATCAGCCGTGCCAGCGCGAACGCCATCCACGCCTGTCCCCACCGTATGAACGGCATTTCTACGAGCGTTTTTTCCCGTTGCTGATAATAAAAGTAACCGTCCGGCGCTCGCAAATTACGGATCGTCCATTCCGCCGTTTTCTCGGCCTGTGGCAACGCCCTTGCGTCAAGACCGCTTAGATCGCAGAGAACCACGATAGCGGCGGCGGATGAGTGAATATCGACTGGGTACGTTTGGGCGTCGAAATATTTGGGCGTTCCGTCGTCGAGGAAAAAGTTCGCCAGCCAGTAATCGAAACCGCTCCGGATCGCCGCTTCGCTCTCGGATGAACCGGTGAACGCATCGATCCTTTGCAGCGACAATAGAATATATGCAGTGTGAAAATTATCGACCCATTTGTGCCGCCGCTTCGAACCGTAAGCCCACGCGCCGTTCTCCTCCTGCCTACCGACGACGAAACGGGCAGTTCTTTTCGCGATCTCGAGATATTTTTCGTTCCCCGTTAACTTACCGACCGACGCCAGCGTTTCACCGGCGAGCAGACTCGCGTTGAAGATAACGCTTTTATCAATTGGAGAATAGCTGAAAGATAGCTCGCGGGCATTTTCGACTGGACGATTTAGAGAATTGACGATGAATTCGCAAATCGCGACCGCGTCATCGAGATACGTCTTTTCATCAAAGACTTCGTAAGCCTCAACAAAAGCTCGGGCCGCGAAGGCCGTCGGCACGATCGTCGGAGTTCCTTTGGGCGCATAGAATGCGCGCGATTGCCAGTCGAAATTGTAGCCGAACGATAACGTTCGCGGGCCGTCCGGTGCGACGCCGTCGATCGAATGTTTTCGGAGGCGTTCAAGCAAATCGGTCGTATTCTCCCAATTTTCGACCGACCCCGTAATGATAAAACGCGAAAGTTCAGCAAGGGCAAAGAGGGCGATGCCTTTCGCATTTTCGCCTTTATCGACCCGCAGCCGTGGTCGCAGATCGGTCGCCGAACGCTTTACCATTTGCAGCCACGCAAGCCGTGCCGGGGCCAGATATTTCAACGGCGTAGCCTGAAAGATGCGGCTGTTAAGACCGTCAAAGGGATCAAAACCGGCGAAATCTTGGTTTTTGCAATATTGGAATAGCGAGGCGTAAACTTTTTCGAGATCGGAGATCATCGGTATTTAGTATTCCAGAGATTATCACATTTGGCCGGAAAGCCGTCATTTTCACTGACAATTTAACCGGGTCACTTTTGCCCTTTCGCTTAAAAAGCTAGATAATATGGCGTTAACAAGGACGGTACGCGATATGAAGTTTTTCTCGGACATACGTCTTTTATTATTGGGAATCTGGCTCGGTGCGGCAGTATTTTTTATTGGCGTCGCACAGAGTGCGTTTGCGGTTTTGCCGCAGCGTGATCTGGCCGGGGCAGTCGTCAATCGCAGCCTAACGATACTCAATTTCGCGGGCATTGCGATAGCGGTTATTTTGATCGTAACATCGCTTCTTTCCGCTTCGAAGGTAAATCAACTCTGGCTGTGGGTCGAGCGGTTTTTGTTGCTCATCGTTGCTGCGACGTGCGCGGTCGGGCAGTTCGCGATCGGTTTGTGGATGGCGTCGATCCGTATGCAGATCGGTAAACCGATCGACGAACTAGCGGCGGACGACCCGCTTCGCTTACAGTTCGACACGCTTCATACTTATTCGCAGTGGGTTTTAATGATCGGTATGTTCGCTGCCCTGCTGGCGTTTTTTATCATCTCAAATCGCAAATTCCGGCCTCTCAAAGAGGTCGGCGCAGACGTTTACGATTTTAAAAAAGAATTTAAGGTATAGCTGATATGGAATTGATCGAAAATTTGGATACATTTTCGCGGCGTTTCTCGAACTGGACCGCTAACGAAGCCCTCGCCGGTTACCCGTTTCTGGAGAACGTCCACGCGCCTTTCACGCCTGTCCGGCGGGCTCTGCCAATGCTAAATCTAGCTCTCATCACGTCAGCCGGTGCGTATATCGACGGAACGGAACCGTTCGATCTTGATGCGAAAGACGGCGATCTGAAGCTTTACGAAATTCCCGTCGAGGTCGAGGCCGGCGATCTTTTATACAGTGCTAAAGGCTACGATCCGAAAGACGTGATAGCCGACCGTAACTCGCAGATTCCAGTTGACCGCTTGCTCGAATATGCTGAGAACGGTGTCATCGGCGGGCTCAACAACGTCTGGTGGAGTATCAGCAGCCACATCCCGAATGCCCGTCGCGTGGCGGCAGAACTCGCACCGGAGATCTTTTCGCGGCTCAAGCGTTACGATATCCAGATGGCACTTTTGATCCCGGCGACGCGGCTTTGTCACCAGACGATGGGCATCATCGCCCGCCACATCGAGGACAGCGGCATCCCGACCATGATGTTAGCCGTTGATACCAAAATGACCGACAAAATTCGCCCGCCCCGCACCGCATATTACAGCGGCGATTTCGGCTCGGTCGCCGGCCAGGCGAACTTTCGCGAACATCAGCTCCGCATTCTCGACGAGGCCCTTCGCTGGACCGAAACATTCGACCAGCCCGGCTCACGCAAACTAAACGTTGCACAAGAATCTCAGGTCGAAGCCTCTCGCGGCGAAAGATAAACGGCAAAGTTAGCCGCAAAAAGGCGCAGAATACGCAAAAAAAGAAAGGGTTGTCTACTCGTATTTTGTTTGTTCTACGCCTTTTCGCGGCTAATGTTTCCTAGCCACCAAGTTGCCACTGCTTGATCGCTTCGATCGGGTAGACGAGCATGATTACGTTTATGGTCAGGCTGTCGCGGATTGCCAGGGTTAGAATTATTTCGGTAACTATGAATAGTACCAGCGATTTCCAAAATCTCAATTTATAGGCGATGACAAATCCTGTCGCGCAGCAAAGAATATCGGATATGGAATTGATGATCGAGTCGCCGAAATAGTCGAGCGAAATCGTCGATTCGCGATACCGTTGGATGATGTAAGTTGAGTTCTCGAGTATTTCCCAACTGCTTTCGATCATGACCGCAATCAGCAGTCGCCACGCCATCGGTACCTTCCGAAAGACAAGCCCGATCAACCAAAATTCGATCACGCCGTGGAAAATGTGTGTGAACGAATACGGGTCGACGATATGTTGCGAAGTGTGCGGTGACCAGATATTCCAAGACCACGGCGAGTAATCCCCGATCTGACACCAAACGACGCGTCCCTGCCAGTTAAGAATGACAACTGCGACCGCAATGGTCAGAAAACACAATGCCAGCGGCAAGGGCTTGAATATTCCGTGCTCTTTGTTAAAGTCTTCCATTTTCCGGACCGATCGAACGCCGGCACAACTATTCCGTCGACACCACATCTTCGCCGCGAAGTGCTGCATTGAGCGTATGCCAACTTAGCGAAGCGCATTTTACGCGTGCCGGGAACTCAAGGACGCCGGAGAATATTTTTAATTTACCGAGGTCATTTTCATCGGTTTCGATATCGAGTTCGCCCGTGACCATTTGATGAAATTCGTCGAAGATCGACGCCGCTTGCTCCCTCGATTTCCCCTTCACCGCCTGCGTCATCATCGACGCCGAAGCCTTCGATATCGCACAACCCGAGCCTTTGAACGCAACATCGGTCACCGTATCGCCGTCGAGACTGATGTAAACCCGCAAAGCGTCGCCGCACAACGGATTCTTGCCATCAGCATACTGATCAGCATTCTCGATCTCACGGAAATTCCGCGGATTCTTGTTATGCTCTAAAATTACTTCCTGATATAGATCGCTAAGTTCTGACATTTTCTTTGTACTTATTTATCGAACAATCGCCGGTGATAGTTGATCTGACCGAGGTGATAACTCAAATGCGTGGCAAGGTGGATCAGAAAATATTCGTTCGCCATTGTGCCCATCCCGGCAAAAACGACCATCGGATAGGCTTCTTCGAGTTGCCTCGGCGTTACTTTATCGAGACTCGCGAGAACTACTTCGAGCGTTTCGTCAACCCCTTTAAGTAGGTCGGCTCGCGGAACACCATCGATGGAAAACTCAAGATCCCGATGCCGTACATAACCCGAATGTCCGACGACGGCACCGATAAAATGCTTTAGATTGCCGATCAGATGAAGGCACAGATTTCCCGCCGAGTTCGTGATCTCTCCGTCGGTTTTCCAGATCGCGCTTTCGTCAGCGTAGCTTTCGATCTCGGTCTTGAGCTTCCGGAGATCGCGGTCGTATAAGCTTTTTAGGATTTCGATTACCATATAATCACGCTTCCTACCGGTCGCGTTTCTGCCTTTTATGCGAATACCTCAATGACCTTCTGCACGGCGTCGACCAGTTTATCGACCTCTTCGCGAGTATTATAAAACGCGAAGGAAGCACGAGCGGTTGCGGGAACCTGGAAAAATTCCATCACCGGTTGGGCGCAGTGGTGGCCCGCCCGAACGGCGATGCCTTGTTGGTCGAGTATCGTGCCGATGTCGTGCGGGTGGACGCCCTCGATCGTGAAGGACAAAACACTCGCCTTGTCGGCGGCGGTGCCGATGATCTTGACCTCGGGAATATCGCCGAGTCGCTGCGTCGCGTATTCGAGCAGTTCGAGCTCGTAGGCGGCGGCAGCTTCGAAATCTAGGGCGTTGATGTAATCGATAGCCGCTCCGAGTCCGATACCGGCCGCGATCGCGGGCGTTCCGGCCTCGAACTTGTCTGGGATCGGTGCGTAAGTTGTGCCTTCGAAGGTTACCGTACGGATCATTCCGCCGCCGGTCTGATACGGCGGCATCTGGTCGAGCCATTCGCGCTTGCCGTACATCACGCCGATGCCCGTGGGAGCGAACATTTTATGTCCCGAGAAGACAAAAAAGTCCGCATCGAGATCCTGAACATCGACCGGGAAATGCGGCACGCTCTGGGCGGCATCGACGAGCACGGGAACGCCCATTTTATGCGCCGTCGCAATCATTTCCTTGACCGGATTGACGGTGCCGAGCGAATTTGAAACATGAATGATCGCAACCATCTTCGTACGCTCATTGAGCAGTCGCTCGTATTCCTCGATGATCACCTCGCCGCGTTCATTCATCGGTATCATCACGACGCGGGCACCTTTTTCCTCGGCTATCACCTGCCACGGAATTATATTCGAGTGATGCTCCATCTGGCTAACGAGGATCTCGTCGCCCTCACCGATGAATTTTCGCCCGTACGAATTCGCGACCAGATTGACGCCCTCGGTACAGCCTCGCACGAAGATACATTCTTTAGAATCGCGGGCGTTGATAAAGCGCTTGACCTTTTCGCGGGCCGCCTCGTAGGCGTTGGTCGCGGTCTGCGACAAATAATGCACGCCGCGATGAATATTTGAGTGCTCCTCAGTCAGATATTTCGCCTCGCGATCGATCACCATCTGCGGCACCTGCGACGACGCACCGTTGTCAAGATAAACGAGCGGCTTACCATTCACCTCGCGCGACAAGATCGGAAAATCCTTTCTAATTTTTTCAACGTCCCAATTGCTCATTGTTTGTACTGCTTTCATTTTAATACTCGATTGCTAATGCAATTTTTAGCGAAGCATTTAATTCGCTTAGCTTAGTTACCGTGAGTTCGGCCTGTAAACCCGATAAGATCACCTCTATTCACAAGGATACCTGCTGATATTTGAGAACATCAGTAGCTCTTTATTTTAATTTCTCCGCGTTCTCCTTCCGGTTAAGGCGTCAACCTTGACCAATAATTCCTTTGGCAATGTCACGGATGTTCTTACTCTCATAATTTATGCCTCTAACTTAGTATTCAACCGATGCAGAACGGCTTCGTCAAGTTCTTTTTTGATAGCCTCGATACCGATCTTATTAATTATCTCCTCGGCGAAACCGTACGTCAGGAGATTTTTTGCTAAGACCGGCGGCAGGCCGCGGGTCAGGAGATAGAACAATTCTTCTTCCTCGAGTTGGCCGACGGTTGCTCCGTGCGAGCATTTTACGTCGTCGTTAAAAATCTCAAGCTGCGGTTTGGTGTCGACCCGGGCTTCGTTTGAGAGCAACAAGTTCTTATTCGACTGCTGAGCATCGGTGCCGTGGGCATTCTCGCGAACGAATACCTTGCCGTTGAAAACCGCCCGCGAACTGTCGTTCAGAACGCCTTTGTAAGTTTGATGCGAGATACAATTTGGCAGTTGGTGGTCGATGATCGAGTGCGTATCGTGGTGCTGAGTTCCGTTTAGCATGTACAGACCATCAACGAAAGCCTCACCGCCCTCGGAATTGAATTTCACATCGATATCATGCCGCGAGATCGCGGAACCGAGATTGATATTTGTCGAATCATAACGGCTGCCCGCCGCCAGCGAAACCTCGGTCGTTCCAATATTGAATGCCTCGGGCGAGTCGCGTTGGACACGGTAATGCGTGAGATTTGCGTTTTCCTCGACAATTACCTGAACCGCGGAATTAGTAAAACTCTTCGCTGTCGAAGCGTAAGTTTCGACAATAGTTCCCTTACTTCCGGCACCGGCGATCACGATAATGTGCGGGAATATCGCTGAGTTTTCGTCCGGCACAAAATTAATCTCTTTCGGCTCGGCAACACTCGTTTCGCATTCGATGCGAATGATCTGAACACGTCCGAAAGCAAGATTTAACGCCGTGAATCCGTTACGCCGAAAGTTAAATCGTTTCAGGACTTCAAGGCCGTCAGCCGAAATCTCCTCATTCTGACCACCGGCCACTGACCACTCAGCACTGACCGCTTTCGCCACGTTCGTGTATTTCCAGTCCTCGTCCGCCATCGTCGGGAAGCCCGATAATGTGAACTCCGCGAATGCTTCCTCGCGTAGCTTTTTAAGCGACGGATCATTCTCCGCCTTCAAAAACTCTCTAAATTTTTCCGTAAATTCTGTCTGCATTACGGTTGTTGTGTTTGCCATGTAATATTCACCGCAAGCTTGGTTGCGGCTCACTTCCCTATTTAAAAAACCTTGATCAAACTGAATTTGCTGTCTGCCCAAACCAGATCTGCGGGGCCAAGGGTGAGATCCTTGGCGATCTTAAGCTTGGCCTCGTTCTCAACTCTCGGTTTTTTGTCATCAACCAAGGACGAACGGTCATAATCAAAAATAAAATCGTGCCGGGTCAAAACATATTGGACACCTAGCGAAGCTGCCTTAGCCTTTAGTTCCTGCCTACTCCGCGATTCCCAAAGCATCTTTCGCAAGGTCCAGTCCTCGAAAAGATAGTCAGAGACGACGACGCGGTCGATGTTGTAAGTATCACGCCGCATGTTTATCAACCAGACCTTCGCATCCGGTGCAGTATCGTTGTTGATCGCCAAGTAAAACGGATAATAATCCAAATTCCGTGTCAAATACTGGTCGCGGGTCTCGCCTCCGAGCACCACGCGAAGCGGTGCTTTTTGGCAAAACCATGCCGCCGAAGTCAATATTCCGAACGCCGAGGCTGCGACTCCAACGTACATCCACGCCCGTCTGATAGACAGTTCTCCGACCTTTTCCGCCGACGCCGCTATCGCGATTGCCAATAGCGGAACAAGTGGCATAATGTATCGCATTTGCTGGCTCGAAAACAGCCAAAACAGATAGATCACACCCGCGACACCGGCGGCTAGAACAACTTCCGGCTCAAGTCTTTTTCGCCAGAGAGCCCAGATGAGTAGCGGCAAACCGATCAGAAACGCCACGCCAAGAACGCCATCGTATAGGTTCGCGTCCTCCGGTTGAGCCGCGAGCGAAAGCCGCAGCGGGGCGGTCAGGTAATTCACAGGGCTGTCCGCCGCACCACCGTATTGCGAATTCATGCCCTGAAAAAGATTCGAACGCTCGACATCCCAGCCTTTTGCCTCACCTTTCCAGATGCTCATATAAAACGGAAAGACCGGGCTGCCGGTCGCCGACCAGTTCCGAAAGTACCACGGCGAAGCGATCACGCCAGCGAGAACCAATGCACCGAAACCGTTAATTACAATCTTCCCTGCGTTAACCTCACCGCGTCCGCGAACTAAAATTATCAATGCAAACGCGGCAATAACGAATAGCGTCGTAAGCTTCACCGCAAGGGCTCCGCCGAGAAATATCGCGGCAAACGCAAGCGGGGCGAGGGCGAGCGTTCGCCACCACCGGCACAGCGAATAAACAGCGAGCGAAATATATAAAGCGAGCGAAAGATCCGTGTAACCGCTCGATGCGACATGAAATGCCGTCGGAATCGCGGCGACCATGAGAACCGCTACGAGCGACCAGCTTCGTGAAATATTAAGCTCTCTCGCCCATCCAAAAACCGATGCGAGTAACAACGGGAAGAACGAAAACGTCGTCACGCCCGCCGCCGCTTCGCCGGCACGCGGACTTACGATATTGCCCAAAAGCATCGCCCACAAGGCGTGCATCTCCGTTCCCAATGCCAGATAGCTCGCAATATTGCCCTCGATGAATGCGTTACTATGCTGCGCAATGAACGCCTTCGGAACCGCGAAATGATAGAGCAGAGTATCCTTTGCGATCGGCGGTGCGAGGCTGGCAACGAAAGCTAAACCTAGGCAGGCCGCGATCATCAATAGAACAATTCGGTCGATGCCCGCAGCCGGATCCGGCGTTCGGCTTTCAGCCTTGGCTTCGCGAACCCGAACAAGACCCAATACGGCCAGACCGATCCCGATAACGGTTAGGGCGATCGCCGCTCCCGGAGAATACAATCCCGCGAGACCGAGAAAAAACCAGATCAGCGAGGTGATTATCGCTCCAACCGCGATGTTTCTAACCAATTCGAGAACGTGCGAATGATTTTCACCACGCTCAATTTTCAAATATCTGCACACGAACGTTCCGACTCCGAGCCAAGATATGAGTATCAAACCCGAGACGACCGCTCCGACGATCGACGCCAAGATACCTTCGCCGCCAAACAGCGGTCCGCCGCCAAGACTACCAATGAGTGTCGGCAGTTTCAGAAGGTCAGTACTTCGAAACGCGACAAACACGACGAGAAGCGTCGCCGCCCAAATAGCTATAACGACCGAATTGCTCGCTCCCTTATTGTTTTTTCCGATAGCCAAAGTTATCTTTTCTCTGCGGTTTTCAGAATGACCCGAAGGTCAGGAGGGATCACCATCCTTTTCAATGGGTTCACATTTGCTCCCCCCGTGTTTCCGGTCGGAACCAAGCCGAGCGGAGTTTTGGTAGCAGCACCGGCGATACGTAAAACCTGGCCAGTTATCTCGCGCCGGTCGTTCTCGCGGATGCCGTGTTTTAGCATCAGCACATGGACTCGCATGTGCTGATACGTGCTCCCCTGTCCGAGGATGTGGGCCCGCTCGAGATGGTGAAATGCACTAACAGTGTCGCCTTCCGCCGACAGCCTTTCGGCCGCCGCGATCTCATCATCTATATAGCGATTCAGTATCTTCGATCCCATCTTAGTTAGCTGCGCCTTTCACCCAATCGTAGCCTTTCGCCTCGAGTTCGAGAGCGAGTTCTTTGCCGCCTTCTTTGACGATGCGGCCGCCGGCGAGTACGTGTACCATGTCGGGAACTATAAAATTGAGCAAGCGCTGGTAGTGCGTGACAAGAATTATCGCGTTGTCTGGGCTGCGAAGCGTATTGACGCCCTCGGCGACGATCCGCAGGGCGTCGATGTCTAGGCCGGAGTCAGTTTCATCGAGTACGGCTAGTTTCGGCTCAAGGACTGCCATTTGCAGTATCTCGTTACGTTTTTTCTCGCCGCCGGAGAAGCCTTCGTTGACTGAACGCTTAAAAAACTCGTTGCTCATATCGACAACCTTGGCTTTTTCTTTCAGGTAATCATTGAATTCGAGCGGATCGAGCTCTTCCTGTCCGTGATGCAGGGCTTTTTGATTGTAAGCGAGCCGGAGAAACTGCGAATTCGACACGCCCGGCACCTCGACTGGATACTGGAACGCCATGAATACGCCTTCGCGGGCACGCTCATCGGGTTCGAGTTCGAGCAGATTCTTGCCGTCGAAAAGGATCTGTCCGGACGTCACCTCGTAACTCGGATGGCCGGCTAAAACCTTCGACAACGTCGATTTGCCTGAGCCATTCGGCCCCATTATCGCGTGAACCTCGCCCTTGCGGACCTGCAGATTCAGTCCCTTCAATATTTCTTTGCCGTCGATCGCGGCGTGTAAATCTTTAACTTCTAATAACATTTTGTTTGTAAATTATTTCTTAACCTTTATAAATTCTCTTTTACTTTCGACCAATCAAAACCAGTTTCGGCATAAATCTCGAAGTAGAGGCCCGACTGCCTTAATAAACCTCTTCCGAATTACATTTCGGACAAACCCCGTTTTTCATATTTAAGCCAAACGCTTTTCCATCGCCCGCCCCGCCGTGCCGAACCATTCTTCTGCCGTCGTGTATCTGACCAGATCAAACCCGTTTCGCTCATAGAGCCTTATTGCATTTTTGGAGAATTCGGTCGAGTATAGAAATAATCGGTCAAATCCGTTTTCCCTCGCATATTTTTCTAATTCAACAAGCAGCTTGCCACCAACACCCGACCCTTGGGCTGCGGGCGAGACCGCCATGCTCCGGATATAAAGCCATTCCGGCTCGGGCAGTACCGAAACCGTCGCGACGATCTTCTCGCCTTTCAACGCTACCCAGATCGGCCCTTCACGAAACCGTCGACGAACCTCGTCCGCACCAGGCGTAACGATGGCATAAGACTCAGGCGTGTAATCCTTTTCGAGCGGACTAAAAGCCTGTAATATGACCTCAGCGATCTCGTCGGCGTCGCTGGCAACGGCCAACCTAATCTGCAATTCATCTATCATCAGTTACGCCACAGTGACATTTTGTGACGCTGCCTCAAGGTATATCTCACCTTTCAAAAACAGCGTCGCGTTTCCGCCGATCTTTACGCGGTCAACCGCAAGTTCACAAAATAACTCGCCACCGCGGGCTGAGATTTGCCGGGCGAACATCTCGGTCTTGCCGAGCCTTTCCGCCCAAAACGGTATCAAATTACAATGCGATGAACCGGTTACGGGATCTTCGAAAACGCCAACTTCAGGAGCGAAGAATCGAGAAACAAAATCACTCGAGTCGCCTTTCGCGGTAACAATAAAGCCGTGTGCTTCGATCTCAACGAGCTTAGAAAAATTGGGAGCAATATCCAGAATCTCTTGCTCATTCTCGTAAACCAAAAAATAGTCTCTCGCCTTGAATATCTCTTGCGGCCGTCTCCCGATCGCTTCGATCAGGCCAGCCGGAGCCTCCGCAGGCGAAACAGGCCGCGACGGAAAATCAAGAACTAAAACATCACCTTGTTTCTCAACCGATAATTTTCCGCTCTTGTGCGAGTGAAAATTAACGACCTTTTCCTCAACATTCAATATTTCGAAGATCACATACGCCGTCGCCAGCGTTGCATGTCCGCAGAGGTCGATCTCGAACGTCGGCGTGAACCAACGAATGTCGTACTGACCACCGTTCCTTACATAAAATGCCGTCTCGGAGAGATTATTCTCAAGCGCAATGCTCTGCATCATCTCCGTCGGCAACCACCCTTCGAGCGGCACGACCGCCGCCGGATTGCCGCCGAACGGCTTAGAAGTAAAAGCATCTATCTGATAGATCTCAAGTTTCATATCAACCGCCTAGTAACTCGTTAGCTTGATCACCGCGTAATACACTGGCATGCCGACCGTAATATTAAATGGGAACGTGACGCCAAGAGCCATCGGGATGTAAAGCCCCGGATCGGCTTTTGGTGCCGCCAATCTCATCGCCGCCGGCACCGCAATGTAGGACGCGCTGGCCGCAAGGATCGCAAACATAAATCGGTTACCGGTGTTTTGCGTAACCAAACCGCTGACGAGTGCAAATACAACTCCATTTATTAACGGAATGACTACCGCAAACGCTGCTAAAAACCATCCGTATTTTCGAAACGCACCAATCCTGCGTGCCGTCACCATTCCCATCTCTAAAAGGAATATGGCCAAAAATCCCTTGAAAATATCCGTCGTGAAGGGCTTAATACCCTCAGCCTGTTTAGTGTCGGCGACCAGCCCGATTATCAAACTGCCCAGGATCATCAAAACACTACCGTTTGTAAACGAGTGCTGAATGATGCTTTTCAAATTGCCGTTATCCTCGGCCTCGGTGTCGTACTTCATCATGAGGATGACGCCGACGATGATCGCGGGCGACTCCATCAAAGCCATCACGGCGACCATGTGCCCGCCAAACGGAATGCTTTGTGCCTCAAGAAACGAGGTTGCCGCAACAAACGTTACAGCACTCACGGAACCGTAGGTTGCGGCAACAGCGGCCGCATCGCTGACGCTCATTTTCCGCTTGAGCACAAAGAACGTGTACAGGGGTATGAGCGACGCGATCGCGATTCCCAACAGCAGCGAATACGCGATCTCCGCCGAAAAACTGCTGTGTGCCAACTCCTGACCGCCCTTGAACCCGATCGAGAATAGAAGATACAGCGAGATGAACTTTACCGTCGATGACGGTATCTCAAGATCGCTCTTAACTAGTGTGGCGAGTATGCCGAGAACGAAGAATAAAAGTGTCGGATTGGTCAAATTCGACGCAATCAGATCAAATTCCATATTCACACTAGCCTCTCATCGCCGCTATCGCCTGGATCTCGATCTTCGTATCAAAATGCAGATCTTTCACCGGCACGATCGCCCTCGCCGGACGATGCTGGCCCATCACGCGGGCGTAAACTTCGTTGACTGCTCCCCACATTCCCATATCCGAAACATAGATCGTCATCTGTAGAACGTGATCCAGATCGCTGCCCGCCGCCCGCAACACAGCCTCGACATTTCGCAACGCGAGTTCCGTCTGCTCGCCGACATCGCCAGCAAAAGGCTCACGCGTATCGAGCGTCATCGGCAATTGACCCGAGACATATATCAACCCATTATGCTCGAGACCCGGAGAATAATGGCCTTTTGGTACTGGCTGCGTTTCTGGTTGGATTACTTTCATAGCTATCGCACCGTTACTTTGAGACTTGTCCCGAACCCGTTCAACGTTCCCGGCCGTCTGCCGTTCCCGGTCTCGTCTTGCCTTACGTAAAAAAAGTTCGCGGAAAGTGCCTTATTGAACTTGTGTCCAATTCCGATCTGCTCGCGGTACCGAGCAGCACCTCCCAAAACCGAATCGATAAACGGCTCAAATGAAACAAATGGCTCGATCTTGGTCTTGCCGACAGTTACTTCCCGCTTGAGTGTCACTCGCGGCCTAAAAACAAAAGCATTTAGCCTCAAATAGCGATCTTCGTATTGAATCTGGTTCCGATTAACGAATGTAAATTTCTTTCCTAGCGGCACCGTAAACGTCACCGAGCCAATATATCGGCTCTCGTACCGCCTGCGGACAAACGTAGCATTCGAGTAGCGGTACAAATAACCACCTGCTACTGATATATTTTTATTGATCTTCTTAGTTATTAAACCGCCGATCCGCGCATCGGTCGTCGTCCGGGCATTATCGCCAAATCTGCCAAACGCCCATATAACAAAACTCCACTCCTTTTTTTTATCCAAAGGAATAATGATCTGCGTATCGTTCCACAGCTGAAAGTCCCTGTTGTAAGTCGGCACCGCCGCGGCCTGCGAGAACCCGAATGACGCAAAAACCGCCAACAACGTCATTAATAATAAAATTTTCTTCAAATCCATTTCCTACCCGACACTTCCTTCTAATTTCAAGCCTAACAACTTTGTTGCCTCGACGGCGTATTCCATTGGCAGTTCGCGGAAAACTTCTTTGCAAAAACCATTAATGATGAGCGAGACGGCGTCTTCCTGCGGGATGCCGCGTTGCTGGAGGTAGAAGAGTTGGTCTTCGCTGATCTTTGAGGTGGTGGCCTCGTGCTCGACGCGGGCCGATGCGTTCATGACCTCGATGTACGGGAACGTGTTCGCCTCGGACTTGCCGCCGATGAGCATCGAGTCGCATTGCGTGTAGTTTCGTGCGCCTTCAGCTTTCGGCATTATTTTGACGAGGCCGCGGTAGCTGTTATTCGACTTTCCGGCCGAGATACCTTTCGAGATGATCGTCGATTTCGTATTTTTGCCGAGATGGATCATCTTTGTTCCGGTGTCAGCGATCTGGGCGTTATTTGTCAGAGCAACCGAATAGAATTCGCCGATCGAATTGTCGCCCTGCAATATCACGCTTGGATATTTCCAGGTGATCGCCGAACCGGTCTCGACCTGCGTCCACGAAATCTTCGATCTCACGCCGCGGCACGCTCCGCGTTTGGTCACGAAATTAAAAATGCCGCCTTTGCCGTTCTCATCGCCCGCGTACCAGTTCTGAACGGTCGAATATTTGATCTCAGCATCATCGAGAGCCACAAGCTCGACGACCGCCGCGTGCAGCTGATTCGTATCGAACTGCGGTGCTGTACAGCCTTCGTTGTAGGCGACATATCCGCCTTCTTCAGCAACGATCAGCGTGCGTTCGAACTGTCCAGCTTCCTGCGTGTTGATGCGGAAATAGGTCGAAAGCTCCATCGGACAGCGAACGCCTTTCGGGATAAAAACGAACGAGCCGTCCGAGAAAACCGCCGAATTCAAAGCCGCGTAATAGTTATCGCCGACCGGCACGACCGAGCCAAGATATTTCTTGATCTTTTCAGGATAAAGCTCGACCGCCTCGGTGAATGAGCAAAATATCACTCCCGCCTCGAGCAGCTTTTTCTTATACGTCGTCGCGACCGAGACTGAGTCGAACACCGCATCGACCGCCACATTTGCAAGCATTTTCTGCTCCGTGATCGGGATGCCGAGTTTCTCGAATGTCTTCAGCAATTCCGGATCAACCTCGTCCAGGCTCGCTTTCGAAGGCTTCTGCTTTGGTGCCGAATAGTAAGAGATATTTTGAAAATCAATATTCGGATAATCAAAATTTGCCCAATTGTCCGGCTGCTCCATCTTGAGCCATTGCCGATACGCCTTCAGACGAAATTCGAGCATCCATTCCGGCTCATTCTTTTTCGAAGAGATCAGCCGCACCGTGTCCTCAGACAGTCCGCGAGCGATCGTCTCCGTCTCAATATCCGTGACAAAGCCGTATTTGTATTCCCTATTTGTTAGTAATTCTGCTGCTATTGACATAATTCAAAACCCTTTTTCCCACGAATTGCAGGAGAGGCACCCATAAATAAATCCTAATCAGTGTTATTCGCGTCATTCGTGACTAAACTTCTTAAACTCTCTGCGCTTCAATAGTTCGGTGAATTCCCTGTATTTTGTGGAACATCGCATCTACGGTTCGCTCAGTGCCGACCATTTGGGCGAGCGTGATGCGTGAAAGCGCGTTTTCGACTATCTCGTGCAGGCCGATAATTACCGGCCGAATGCCGCAATCGCCTTTGTGAACACAGCTATCAAGCACGCCTGTGTAGCTATCACAATGCTTATCGACAACATCCGCGTCGAGCACCTTTATGATCTCGCTCAGACGAATTTCCTCGGCTGGGCGTGCAAGTGCGTAACCGCCTTTTGTGCCGCGAGTCGACTGCACGAAGTCAGCTTTGTTCAAAAGCCACATCAGTTTACCGGCGTTAGCCGTCGAGATGCCTTCGAGCTCTGCGATCTGCGGCAACGTCAAACTCTCGCCATCGGGCAAACTCGCGAGCTGCACCAGACAGCGAAGACCGTATTCCTCTTGTGCCGAAATTTTCATAAACCCTACTCAAATAAAGATCTTAGGTATAACCTTTGATACAAGAATCGCAAATCGTTACTTTTTTGTCAAGATTGGCCAAAGTGTCCGTAGACCGCACGTAAGTAAGGGCAATTGGAGACAGATTCGACTAAATCTAAACTGTAACTTCACAACTACGAATCGATTCCCAAAATTCGAGAGTTGCCCTTACTCACGTGCGTGCTACCGACACCCACCCGCGTTCTACCAACAAAATTTAAGAGTACAGATTCATCGGCCGCGAGAGCAGATCGATCGGGTCTTCGACATTCAAAGTTTCGCGGACAAAAAAAGGTTCGCCGGCGGCGGCTCCGATCAGTGACCCGAAGTAGCGGGAGCGAAGTTCGAGTTCGCCGAGAAAGTCTTTAGTAGTTAGCCGCGTCTCGGGTTCGGTCGAGGTCGGATCGTAAAACTGCGACCGATGAGCTCGGATCGCGTCCATTTTTTCCTTGAGAAAATCGGACACGTCGACGATAAACGACGGCTCGACCCGGCGTGAAAAAATATTATGGGCGACCTTCGGAACGTCGATGCGGTCATCGCCCGACGCCTCGTCGTAACGCCGCATGCTCGCAAGCCTTGCGGATTCGCGTACCAGCGTGGCGATATGATCGTGGTCGGGATGCGGATCGCCGATCTGGTGGGTGAGAATGACTTTTGGCTTTAGCCGCCGCAAGACACGGACGAGCTTTGTCCGCTCTTCGTCGGTCACGAAAACATGGCCATCGGGCAAGCCGAGATTTTCGCGAAGGTCGAGTTTTAGGATCTTCGCCGCCTCGACGGCCTCGGTTGCGCGGCCTTCGACCGTGCCTCGGGTTCCCATTTCACCTTGGGTGACATCGAGAGCTCCGGTGCGATAACCGAGGTGCTTCATCTTGAGCATCGTGCCGCCGACCGTCAGCTCAACATCGTCGGGATGGGCGAAAATGGCGAGGATATCTACTTGGCTCATGCCAATAACTTACCACATCGTCTGTTATTATCGACGTATGAAATTAGTTGTCCTCGGCTCAGGCAGTACGATCCCGCATCATTCGCGGACCAGTTCCGGATTTTGGCTCGAGACCTCCGGTGGCACAATTTTATTGGATTGCTCTCCCCCGGTTCCGTCTCGAATGGCTGTAGAAAAGCTCAACTGGCCGCAACTTGACGCGATCTGGATCTCGCATTTTCACCTCGACCATTGCGGCGGGCTCGGCCCGTTTTTGGCCGGGACGAAACACGCTCAAGCAACCAAAGAAAGGCGAAAGCCGCTGAAAATATTCGGCGGTCAGGGACTTAGGACATTGATCGAAAAGTTTGATGCGGTGAATAACTACCATTTGCTCGAACAGCCATTTCCGGTGGAGATCATCGAGGTCGACGCATTAGAGCCGTTCGAGATCTTGCCGGGCGTCGAGGCGGTTTCATTCAAGACGCCACACACGAATGAGAGCCACGCGATACATATCCGTGATGGCAAAAGGACGCTCGTGTTTTCTGCCGACACGGGAATTTCAAAATCACTCGCGACGTTCGCGAATAAAGTCGACCTGTTCATCCTCGAATGCACGTTTCTGAAAGATAAACCCGTAGAAAAGCATCTAGAGCTCGCCGAGGCGATGTACCTAATTCGCAAAGCCGGCCCAAAACGCGCTCTGCTCACGCATTTTTATCCTGAATGGGACGAAGTGAATTTTGGCGATGAAGTAGGGCGATTCGAACCGACGTGCGAGGTGATCGAGGCGGTTGATGGCCTGCGTTTGGAGGTCGAAAATAAAAAAGCCGAAAGTGACGAATGAGAGTTTTCATCACTTTTCGGCTACATCTTACTGAGCAGAAAACTAGTTCTTGACGTTTCGCTGAGCCATCGCCATTAGTTCCTCGGGCATCCATTTGGCGGTTACTTTTTCTTCGGCACCGGCGATGTTCTTGTTGCGGTTGCGCCACTCTTTTTCAGGGTCGTCCTCGCGGCCGGATTCTTTCGGATAATTTTCGACTTGCTCGAGGCTGATGATTATACCTTGAGCGACGTCATTCCAATCTTCGTTCTGTATCCCGCGGAGCACGATCGGCAACCCGGCGGTCCAGTCTTCCTCAGGTGTGATGTTATCGTATTCCGGAATAGTCAGAAATGCCGTATCGGGAAACGCCGCACCACTGAATTCGTTGACGATCTGCGATTTAAGATCCTTAAAACTACCGCTCGGGTTTGCCGCACGCATCTCCAACGCCCGCCGAAAAATGTCTGATACTGTTGCTTGATCGCTCATGATGTTAGCGACAGATTACCACAGATCCACGTGGATAAGAAAAATCTATTTGCCAACTAAATGCTTGTCAGGAAGCATCTGAAAAGTTAGTCTTTTTAATGGAGTTTGGAACAAATGAAAAGTTTTTTTGCACTCATGATCTTGTTGGCTGGCCTCGGCAGCGTGTTTGCTCAGAATGAGCAGGCCCCGATCCTTGAGAAAGAGATCAGCTACAGGAATTGGAATTACAAGAGCGTTCGAACCGGCGAAGAGACGAGTTTGCGTGATCTTTCGGCGGGGAAAAAGCTGGTTATCGTTGTTTATTACGCTCCGTGGTGTCCGAACTGGAAGTATGATGCTCCGATGCTGCAGCGGTTTTACGATAAGTACAAAGGCAATGGGCTCGAGATTGTCGGGGTCGGTGAATACGATCCTGTGCCGGTGATGAAGACCAATCTTGACGCGTTGAAGGTGACGTTCCCGGCAGTTTACGAATCGGAGAATCGAACCGAGAAGCAAAAAACTAAGCACTACGAATACCGCAAATCGACCGGCGACACCCGCGGTTGGGGTTCGCCGTGGTACATATTCTTAGACCCTGCCGCCTTTGATAAAAATGGTGATGTGCTGACGAAAAAGACGTCGGTGATCAACGGCGAAATGGTCGCTACGGAAGGTGAGAACTTCATCCGCGAAAAACTCGGCCTGCCCGCTGCCGACGCCAAGGCCGAAGTCGCTGAAAAAGAAAAGGTCGAAGTTTGCGACCCCGAAAAACCGTCGGCCCTGACACTCAAAAAACCGTAGCCATAAGGAAAAGAGGTTTTTGAAAAGTCGATCTTCCCAACACTTAAGGAAGATCGACCCTCTTTTTCCTGATCCTATTACCTCGGTATTACTACCAGCGCGTCGGTGAGTTTTTTGGTAATTTCTCTTAGCGGATCTTTTGATGCGACAAACTTTCCGGCCATTGCGAGATCTTCCGCTGTAGATGCCATATCCGTTACGCCCTCGACATTGGGTAGATATTTTTTTAGTACCGGTTTCGTACGAAACTCGGATTCGAGCAGCGAGAGGTCGTTGCGGATATTCCTGAGGATCGCGATGAATTTCTGTTTCGTTACTTCATTTCTAGCGATGCCGTCCTTCGACAACCTTTTTGCCGCCGCCGATGCATCGAGGATCTCAATGCTCTGAGCGATCGGCCACAGTTTGTCGGCAAATCCGATGACATTATCACGCTGGATCTCGACCTTTTCGCGTGCCGTGCGCACTTCGAGCGGTGCGACGAGTGGTTTAGTTGCGGGCGGCTTTTTCACCGGTCGCTTCGGCGTCTTCTTTTGAGCGGTCGCCGCTCCCGCGAAAATTGCGATCGAGATGATTGCCAACGCTACCAATTGTATCTTTCTCATAATCTATCTTCCTGTTAAATTGCCTTGAAACATCATACTATAACAGTAATGCACCAGCGGTTGTTAGAAGTTCAAAGGCTCGGTCGCGTTGGCTACGCAAAATCTCTGGATCTGCAAAAAGAACTCGAGACTGATGTCATTGCCCGCCGTGACCAGGGCTATCTACTGTTGCTCGAACATCCGCACACTTTTACGATCGGACGGCGTTCGAAGGAAACAGGCATACTCGCGAC
>JAYSZT010000167.1:0-4155 GCA_043737915.1 Acidobacteriota bacterium | reverse complement strand
TCATAAACAATATGTCGGAATCACGCGAAATAACGCTTCCAAGTCTGATCGAGTCCGTTGACGAAGCCGCCCAACTGGCGGATGACTTTGCGAAAAGTTGTGGGTTTAGCGACGACCTCATTTCGGCGGTCGATCTGGCGATCCGAGAATCAGTCGCGAATGCTGTTAAGCACGGCAATAAATTTGACGAGACAAAAAACGTTGAAATTAAGTTTGCAGATGTCGATGGCGGCTTCGAGATCACAGTTCGCGACCACGGGACCGGTTTTGCTATCACCGATATACCGGACCCGACGAATCCAGAAAATCTACTTAAAGCAAATGGCCGCGGAATACTTTTTATGAACTCGTTCATGGACGAGGTTAATTGGGAAAACCACCCAGGTGGTGGTATGGTTGTCAAAATGTTGAAAAGACGATAAAACCCGAATTCTGTTTGGACTTTTACATTCGAATTGGCTACTATTCGCTATCGCAATTTATTAAAAAACTAGGAGAATCTAATGGCTGATATCACAATTACCGAACGCCAGGCTGGCGACGTCACGATACTTGATCTTGTTGGAAAAGTTACCATCGGTGAAGGCAGTGTTGCACTTCGTACAACGATCCGTCGTCTGCTAGGCGAGGGCAAAAACAAAATACTGCTCAATTTAGGCGGTGTCGGCTATATCGATTCGAGCGGTATTGGTGAACTGGTTTCTAGTTTCACGGCAGTAAATAAAGAAGGTGGGACGCTTAAACTCTTGAATTTGACCCAGAAGATCCAAGATCTCTTGGCGATAACAAAGTTGCTTACAGTTTTCGACGTGTTCGACGACGAAGGTACTGCCCTTGCCAGCTACAACTAATTTTCGTTTTACGGATCAGAAAAATAAGGATAAAGGACGTGAATTTGTCCTTTATCCTTTATTTTGTTGAGAATGAAATACATCCTTCACAGAGAAATTTTCATCTTTTTAGATTGAATACATTTGCTTTGGATGGGCGAACTTATAATGCGAAAAATCCTTTTGTTCATTTTGTTAATTGTTTCGGCGGCAACGGCATTCGCTCAGGGAACGCCGGCGGGCTTTGACCTTTCGAATTACGGAGTGCGGATCGATGCGGATAAGCGTTTGATGGTCGTCATGGCCGCACTCGAAATGGCACAAACGACGGACGCGAACGGACAAAAGACAAAGCTAATAAATACACCGTTATCACCCGAAGGTATGAGGTTTCGTGAGCAGTTGCTGCTCGATAACGCCAGTTTGCCCAGCGATCTGCGAGCGAAGATCACTTCATTTGTCCTGCAATATAAAAAACAGCGGCCAAAGGCGACCGATGCTGAGATAGTTTCGCCATTCATCTCGATGGCGTATACTCTGGCTCCGGTTCCGGATCTGGCTGACCCGGCCGTGACCTCCGATCTGCCGGGTAGTTTACTTGATGTTTTGGATTTCGCTCCGCTGGCTCGTGAGTTTTACAGAAGGTCCGGTATCAGTGCGAGACTCGACGATTATGCAAAACGTTACCGGTCAGAGTCCGACGGGGTCCTTCGAAACTCTGCCCGAGATATGGTCAGTGATCTGCTGGATTACCTGCACACCCGACCCGAACTATTCTACGTAGAAAAGATCAAGACGGAGACGAAAAAGGGAAATAGTAAGACAATAACCCTGCAAAAGGTCGAATCGATCAACCGCGAGCGAAAGTTCAATATCGTTCCGGAGATGTTGAGCCCGACCGGCAATGTTAATTTTCTCAATATCAAAGACGATTATTTCGTCGTTTTGCCGCCCGACAAAGATCTTAGTTTCTCAGAAGCCCGCCGTGCGTTTTTGCAGTTCGTGGTTGATCCGCTCGTATTGAAAAATTCGAAGGATATTATTTTGATCAAGGATTCGGTCAAGTCTCTCCTCGATGAGAGGCGCAAAACCGATCCTTCGATCTCGCCCGATGTTTATTTGACCATTTCGCGTTCACTGATCGCGGCGATCGATGCTCGGCAGGAAGAGTACATTAAAAATGCGATCGCGACCGATCAAGCGAGGCAAAAGATCGGAGCGGTAAAATCGGAAGCCGATCGACTTGCGGTTTCGTCAGAACTCGAAAAATACAAACGCTCCATCGCCGATGAAACGGTACTGAGTTTGTCGGAGGACTACGAAAAAGGTGCGGTGCTTTCCTTCTATTTTGCCGATCAGTTAGAAGGTATTGAGGATTCGGGATTTGATATCGCTTCGTCCATTCGAGAGATGATCGCGTCCTTCGACGTAACAAAGGAAGTCGATCGTCTCGCTCAGAATGCGGATGCAAGAAAACGAGCCCTTGCTGCTCGGACGGATCGAAAAACAAATCCGAACGCAACACCAACTACGGAAAATCCAGTAACCGCTCGCCTCCTCGAGATACAGAAGGTCATAACGGCAAAAGACTACGTGGCGGCAAACGCCGCGTTGAAAGAACTGCTTGTCCAGAACCCTTCAGAACCGAGAATCTATTACAATATCGGCCGCGTCGCCAGTCTGTCGGCCGAAGGCGAGGAAGATCCGGAAATTCAGGCGCAACGACTTCTAGATGCCAAGGTTGCATACACGAATGTCATCAACACCAAAACAAAGGTTACCGATCCGGTCTTGATGTCGTTAACATATGTTGCACTAGCGAGGATTTATGAGTTCTCTAACGACAATGAATATGCCGTCAAGCTTTACAACGAGGCCATCAAGATCGGAGATATCTCGGGCAGCGGCTATCAAGAAGCGTTATCAGGCAAGCAAAATCTGATCAAAAAGCCGTAAAAGCTCGCGATGGTTGAATCTTTGTCCAAATCTGTTAACGTCTAATCGATGTCCAAAGAGAATTTTCGCAGCGGCTATGTCGCCTTGATCGGTCGTCCAAATGCCGGTAAATCCACACTTCTAAACCGTCTCGTCGGCGAAAAGATCGCCGCCGTTTCTAATAAACCGCAAACTACACGTCACCGAATACAGGGAATTGTTACCCGTGACGACGGCCAGATCGTCTTTGTTGACACGCCCGGCGTCCATAAACCAGGGTTTCAGCTGAATCGGCGGATGATGTCGGCGGTGCACGATGCAATCCTGTCAGTTGATCTCCTCGTCTTGATGCGGGACGCGAGTGTTTCGACCGGGAACGGCGACCGCTTTGTCTTTGATCTCGTAAAGCAAGCTGAAAAGCCTGCGATTCTGGCGTTTAATAAGATCGACAAGATCAAAGAAAAAGGCGGGCTTTTGCCGCTGATCGAGCTTTATTCGGAAGAGTTTGATTTTGCCGAGATCTTGCCTCTTTCGGCACTCAAAGGCGATTCGATCGATATCCTTCTTGACCTTATAATCAGACATCTTCCAGTTGGCCCGCCCGTGTTCGGCGAGGATGAAATGACCGATCAGTCAATGAGATCGATCGCCGCGGAGATGGTCCGCGAGAAGATCCTTGCGACGACCGGCGAAGAAATTCCCTACGTTACCGCAGTTGTCACCGAGGTATTCGACGAATCCGACCCGAAAACCGTTAAGATATTTTGTGCGATCTATGTCGAACGTTCTTCGCAGAAAAAGATCATTATTGGAAAAATGGGAGCCCGTATAAAAGACATCGGCACGAAGGCCCGAATAGACATTGAGCGATTGCTGGGCAAGAACGTTTTCCTGAAGCTGTTCGTCAAGGTTGTCGAAGATTGGCGAAATCATGACCGAACCCTCGACGAATTAGGACTCGACAAAAAATCATAACGGAATTTTCCAAGCTTCTAAGATAAATGGCAGTAGATAAACTTCAAAACTGGTTCGCGCTTCATGTGGACGCAGACCCGGCAGCCGCTGAGGCCGTCGAGCATGCACTCAATGAGTTGGACGCCCTCGGTACAGAGATAAACCACCTTCGCAAGGGGCCGAGCGATACGGTAACGGTGAGCGGATTCTTTGACGTCGATCCGGATATCGAGGCGGCTCGGGAACAATTAAATCTAATTTTGCCGGTCTACGATCTCGACGAAAGTGCGATAAAAAGCATCGAAAGTCACGTCGTTGAGCAAACTGACTGGCTCGCGGAATGGAAAAAGCACTGGAAGCCAACAACGAGCGGCAGGTTCATTGTCACGCCGCCGTGGGAAAAGGTTGATGAACCAGACAAGATCGTCATCAGCAT
>JAYSZT010000166.1:0-4201 GCA_043737915.1 Acidobacteriota bacterium | reverse complement strand
CCTTATTTTTGATAAGCTCGGCAGTTTTCGGCTATTGGTTTTGGAACAAAAAGGCCGACAAGACAAAGGTTTCCGACATAAGTTCGCTGGCAGTTTTACCGCTTAAATCGTTTGACGAAAAATCGGTTGACGACAATTTGCGACTTCGTATGATGGATTCGTTGATCACGAAACTTGGCAAAATCGAAACAATTTCGGTTCGCCCAACGAGTTCAACGATAAAGTTTTTGAAATCCAACGAAAGTTCGCTTGAGATCGGCAAAAAGCTTTTGGTCGACGCGGTTTTAGAGGGTTCGATCCAGCGGGAAGGCAATAGGCTTCGCGTCACATTACAGCTGGTTTCGATCAAAACCGGCGAGCAAATTTGGTCGGAACAATTTGATGGCGAAGCAGATAAATTGCTCGACCTACAAAATATAGTTTCATCGCATTTGCTTGATAAATTAAAGTTCCCGCTTTCAAAAGACCAGCAAACCCAGTTCGCCATGCGTCCAACCAAAAATTCTGAGGCATACGAAGAATATTTGAAAGGTAGATATTTTTGGAACAAGCGAACGCCCGAAAGTCTGAAAAGTGCGATTGCATCATTTAAAAAATCGATAAGCCTAGACGCAGATTTCGCTGATGCGTATGTAGGATTAGCTGATTCTCACTACCTTTTGTTTGATTATAGTTATGAAAGATCGCCAAAACATGTCGAACTTGCGAAGTTGAATATTCAAAAAGCAATTGAGCTTAACCCGAGACTTTCTGAAGCTTTTACAACCCTTGGTTCGATCCAAACGACCATTGAGTGGAACTGGGTTTTTGCCGAAAAGTCTTTTCTAAAAGCCATCGAGTATTCGCCAAATTCGCCGAACGCACATCATCGCTACGGGATGTTGTTAATGAAACTTAGACGATTTGCCGAGGCGGAAAACGAAATGCGAAAAGCAAAGGAGCTTGACCCAACGTCGCCTGCAATCATCAAAAATCTAGGTGTCGTTCTTTTCTTTGAAAAGCGATGTGACGAAGCGGTCATTCACCTCAATAGATCATTGGATCTGGATAATGATTTTGTCGGTCCGCGCTGGTATTTAGCCCGTTGCAATTGGCTCAAAAATGAAAAAAAGGAAGCACTGATCGAGTATTCAAAAGCCATTGAGATTGAAGGCGATAAAGAATTGGCAAAGAAGATCGTGAATGATGCATATTCATCCGACCCCAAGATCGGCGTCCGGAATCTTCTGCGAGAATGGCAAAAGCAAGCGAATACAACAAATATCAGCTTTACGGATTTAGCGATTCTTGCGTCTTATCTCGAAGATAAAAATGCTACGTTAATTTGGTTGGAAAAAGCGGTAGCGGCCGGTCACCCGTGGGCAACCTGGATAAACGCGGAACCTGAATTCGATTTTGTCCGCGAAGAACCCCGTTTCAAGGCACTTTTGGCGAAAATGAATCTTACTACCTTATAATTTCCTCTTCATGCGGTTGCCAAAAAAGCTTCTGAATCACATGGCCATCAAATGAAAAGGGGGAGACACAATTAAGCGTATCCCCGGCGGTCATAAGTAAGATCCAAATCAAACAAACGCAAAATCGAACTGTGCCTGTCAAAGTCATCAGTTGGAAGCCGTGGATCAAGGGCTTTTTGAACCACTACCTTTTAGCTTAAAGGAATTTACAAAATCGTCGGCCTCTTTTGCTGTTAGATTTTCCTTCTTTACGGCAGCGATCTGGAGGACGTAGAGTTTTTTGTCCGCATCGGAATAAAGTACGACCTCGCGAAACGACATCTTGGCTGCACCGATCTCCACCGAACGAATACTGTCGAGCGCTTTTTGGCCGTTGATGGTTACATCTTTAACGACGGTTTCCGGCTCATCGTCCCAGCCGTTCAAGCCAAATAAAAGGGTCGTTCTCCGGTCTGAATCGGAGGTCGGCGGCGTCGAGATCTTGAAGACATTTACCTCGTAGCTGCGATAATTATCGCTGCGGTTGTCGAAGTTTTTTGCATATGCGTTGCCCGGGCCGGTGTATTTGCCGCCCTTCGCGTCGCTTGTCGCTACGCCGCTCGCACCACCGGGAAATGCGATCGAGAATTTATCGACATCACTCGTGTATTCGCTGCTGCCGAGTCCCAACTTGCTCATGTTGCATCCAAGAACAACCGCGGTCAGTGCGACAACCGCAATCACCATATGAGATCTGATCATTAACTTTCCTCCTTTTTGCCATTCACGTTATCCCAAGACCCAAATAAACGCAATAGCCGAGAAGGAAACTGATCTTTATCTATCCAAGCAAAATTTCTATTTGAGCTGATGAGCGCCCAGAAAGCGATGAAAACGTTGGCGAATCTCACCCTCAAAGTTCGTTTTGTTTAGACCTGGATTTATTTCTTTTTTCGAATTTGCGGCAAAAGAAAAGCGGACGCGGCTTTTGGCCGACGTCCGCAAATTTATTCGATCTCTCTTAGTTAAACAAAGGCGAAATCGAACTGTGCTTGATGGATCGATTTATCCGATGCGATGTCGATGTGGCCGAGATGCTCCTCGATCTCCTCGAGGACCTCACGCTCGGTACTGCGGAATGCCTTGGCGACGTCCGGGTGAACACGAAGCGTTGTGTGCCGTACGTCTTCAACGCTTCGCGAAAGGCGACGAGCCTCAGCGAGTATTTCGTAGCACATCGTCGTCGGCGATTTGACCCAACCGGCTCCCTCGCAATAGTCGCACGGGGCGCACATTGTGCGTTCGAGCGACTGTTTGACGCGTTTGCGGGTCATGATTATCAAGCCAAAATCATTGAACGACAAGACCTTATTCGGCGATTTGTCCGATGCGAGAGCCTCCTGTAGAGCCTGAGCAACCTTATTACGGTTGCGTCTGTCTTCCATGTCGATCAGATCGAGAACGATGATGCCGCCGAGGTCGCGAAGCCGTATTTGGCGAGCGATCTCATCGACAGCTTCCATATTCGTTCGCGTGATCGTGTCTTCCAGACGAGCATTGCCCTTGCCGACAAACTTTCCGGTGTTGACGTCGATCGCGACGAGAGCCTCGGTCTGATTGATGACCAAGTATCCGCCGGATTTGAGCCAAACACGCGGTTTCAGAGCCTTGTCGATCTCTTCCTGAACTCCGTAGTACTCGAGGATCGGCTCGTCGCGGGTGTACAATTTCACGCGGTTGACGAGGCGAGGTTGGATGAGATTCATGAATTCGACAGTTCGCAGGTATTCCTCTTCACTATCGACCCGGATCGCCGTAAAATCATCTGCCAATTGATCCCGCAAAAGACGCTGCACGAGGTCGAGATCCTGATGGACCATCGCCGGCGAACGTTTTTTCTCCGAACCTTTTTTCGAGTCCGCCCACATACGAGCGAGGTATTTCGCGTCGTTTCGTAGATCTTCTTCCGCGACTCCGATGCCGGCCGTGCGAACGATAAACCCACCCGAGGTGATCTCATCGTCCTGGCGGATCCGCTGGATCAGTGTTCGCAAACGGCTCCGTTCGCCGGACGACTCGATCTTGCGGGAAACGCCAAGATGCTCGATCGTCGGCATATAAACCAAATACCGTCCCGGCAGAGCGATGTGCGAGGTGATCCGAGCACCTTTCTTGGCGATCGGTTCTTTCGCGATCTGCACCAAGATCTCCTGGCCTTCTTTCAAGAGGTCCGAGATCGTCGGCATCGGTCCGCGGCCTCCGCGATCGTTCCGTTCACGCCTACCGTCGTTGGACGAACGTTCGCCGGATGGACGATCGCCGGCTGGGCGATCACCGGACGGACGGTCACTGGATTGCCGGTCACCGGCAGGTCTGTCGCCGCTTGGGCGATCATTTCGGTTGCGGCCACCGCGTCTTGAACGGCTGTCACGATCGCGATTGTTATTATCGCGGCCGCGTGAGCGATCATCGTTCGACTGTTGCTCGTCGGTTTGGTCGCCTTGTGGCTCCGCCTCCCGTTCTTCAACCACCGGAGCGGCTTCAACGACGGGTTCAAAGCTTTCAAACGCTTCCTGGCCTTCCTGGCCTTCCTGGCCTTCTTCAGGCGAATCAGTCATTTCCTGACCGTCGACACCTTCTTCACCGCCTTCTTCTTTTTTTCCGCCTCGCCGCCGACCGCGGCCGCCTCTTCGAACTGCCATCTCGGCGTTTCCGTCCGATTCTTTATGGCTGGCTTCGGCGTCTTCTAGGCCACCTTCTTCCTT
>JAYSZT010000165.1:0-9538 GCA_043737915.1 Acidobacteriota bacterium | reverse complement strand
CTGACGGCGATCAATGGCTACAGCGATCTGACGCTGCGGCAGATGAAGGCGGACGACCCGTTGCGGCGTAATATTCAGGAGATCAGAAAGGCCGGTGACAGATCAGCGGAACTGACCAATCAACTTCTGGCGTTTAGCCGACGGCAGATACTCCAACCGGAGGTCGTTTACCTCAACGGGATAATCACCGAAACGAGCTCTCTACTCGAGCGAATGATCGGCGAAGATGTCGAGCTCATTACCGTTCTCAACACCAAAACCGGCAAGATCAAGGCCGATCCGGGACAGTTATCCCAGATAATTATGAATCTGGCTGTGAATGCCCGCGACGCGATGCCAAGGGGCGGCAAGCTGACATTCGAAACGAGCAACATCTTTCTCGACAATGATTACGCAGACCAGCATCCCTACGTGCTGCCGGGTGCTTACGTCAAGTTGACCGTGAGTGATAACGGCATCGGCATGGATGCGGAAACGCAGGAACATGTTTTTGAGCCTTTCTTCACGACCAAGGCAACGGGCGAAGGTACGGGGCTTGGGCTCTCAATGGTTTACGGAATCGTAAAACAGAGCAACGGCCACATAATGCTGCACAGCGAACCCGGAGTCGGAACAACGTTCACGATCTACTTGCCTCGTGTGATGGAGGAACCGGAGGAAGTGGAGGCGATCGAAGAGTCAAATGAACTTCGAAAAGGAACGGAAACTATCCTACTGGTCGAGGACGAAGAGCTCGTCCGAACGCTCACCCGCGAGATATTGGAAATGTGTGGCTACACGATTCTTGAGGCTACCAACGGCAAGGATGCACTCGCGATCTGCGAGAACCATTCGGGAACAATAAATCTGCTAATGACGGACGTGGTCATGCCCGAGATGGGCGGCCGCGAGTTAGCCGAGGAGATATCGATGAGCTATCCGGAGATGCTGGTGTTGTTTACATCAGGCTACACGGACGACGCCATCGTTCGCCACGGTGTGATCGCGGAAAAAGCGAACTTTATTCAAAAGCCTTTTACGACCGACGCACTGGCCCGCAAGGTGAGAGACCTCTTTGAAGCAGATAAAAAACTCTGATCCATCGCCGATCAGCACGCGCGTCTCACCGAGAAATTCAACTATTGACCAAGAGCTTCGCTGATATGCACTCGTTTCCTCACGAATGCTTGGCCTGCCAAATCTTCAACCCGATCAAGCCCACGAACTGCTCGGCAGGCAGGAAACTCGAGCACTTCTCGATTCCCTCGCTGAAACGCATCCGAAAACTGTCGAGTAAGCCACGCCGAAGGTTCTATCTCTGGGAGAAACGCAGAGAGTTCTACAGAATCTTTTGCGCGAGCGAGTGCCGATCCGCGATCTGGCGACGATTCTCGAATCAATAACAGATGTCGGAGTTGTGACGCGCGATGTCAACGCTTTGACGGAAGCGGCTCGAACCACGCTCGCCCGAACCATCTCTGCAGGCCTCGCCAACGAGAGCGGCGAACTGTCTGTTTTAACCCTCGATCCGCGTCTCGAATCGCAGCTTGCCGAACGCCTCGGACTGCTCGGAGGAGCGAATCATCAAGCAATTGAGCCGGAATTCGACAGACAGCTGCTGGAGAAGATCGAAACAGCGTCACGTGCCGCGGTGATGTCGCAACCGATAGTTTTATGCTCTTCGATGGTGCGGCCACATCTCAGAAAACTTACGGAACGATTCTTGCTAGAGCTGGTTGCTATCTCGCACGGAGAGGTCGGCTCGAAGGTTCGGTTGATTTCGATGGGAGCCGTCAGTTAATGCCGAATTCAAATTTTTAACGATTGGATTATTTCAAGGCAAAGGAGACTTAAATTTCGTGAATACATCTGAACACTTAAAAATGAATATAAAAAAATATCGTGCGGCGACAACCCTTGAGGCTCTCGCCCAGATCAAGCTCGATCTGGGCGAAGACGCTCTAGTGCTCGAAAGCAAACAAGTTCGCAACGGCGGATTCCTCGATTTCGGTTCGGAAACGCAGATCGAGATCAGCGCTCCCGTGACCGGCATTTCCGAGACGTTTCAACCGAAAATACACGTGCGATCCGCCGGACGCCTTGACGACAATGTCAACATTCTCAATTTGACCGACGACGACGCGCCGGCGACGCCCCAGTACAGCGAAGAAAGAAAGAATCTTTTGAATACCTTGAAGATGGATCAGGCGATGGACGGATTTACGAATAAAATGCCTCTTCCGCCAATTCCGAAGATCTTGGGCACGATTCCGCAGAGGATAATTTCGCCGATCAAAGCCGTCGAAATAAATCCGTCCGCACCGCGTGTCGTACATTTGAAAAAAGAAATGCCGTCGACATTCTCGGACGAGCAGGTCGTCACGGACAAAAAGACGCTTGAATCTTTGCCGATTGCACCGGGACCGCTCACGACGGCGACGAGCCGCGAGTTCGAGATCTTGCGTGCCGAACTCCGCGAAGTTAAATTTTCGCTCGGTTCGCTGTCGGGTCGCCGAAAATCACAATTTACACCCAACGAATTTGACCTCAAAACGCTGGGGGAATTTCTGGATTCGCCTTATTACGAATCCTACACCGAACTCATTTCCAAAGGGGTCTCGCCCTCATTCGCCCGCCAGATGATCAGCGTCATTATTCCGCAGGTTAAAAGCGGAGCGGTCGGTGCCGGAGAGATCTCTCGCCAAGCTCTTTTGCAAACTGTCACCGAGACAGTCAAATTTGAGCCGGATCCGCTCGACAGACACGAGCGGATCATTTTAGCGGTCATCGGCGCAACCGGCGTCGGAAAGACGACTACGATCGCCAAGCTCGCCGCCTGCATGTCTCTCCACAAACGCCGCCGCGTCGAACTCATAACGCTCGACACGTATCGTATAGCCGCCGTAAAACAGCTTAAAACCTACGCCGAGATCATCGGTGCAGGCTGTCACGTAGCACGGTCGGTCTTAGAGATGGAATCGATCCTGAGCCGGATATCACCTGATGCCGATGTTTTTATTGATACCACCGGAAAGAGTCCGCACGATCTGGCCGATCAATGTGAGATCTCTGATTACCTTTCACGGCATACGGAGATCAAAAAATGTCTCGCGGTTCAGGCGACGACGCATCCGCTCGACGGATTAGCGGCGATCGGGAAATTCGAAATGTACGGTGCGGATTGTCTGGCTTTGACGAAAACCGACGAAACGCTGCGACCGGGAGCAATGCTCGAGCTTGCCGCTGAATGTTCTCTCCCGCTCGTCTATTTTACGACCGGGCAGCGGGTCCCGGAAGATTTGCAGCCTGCGACACCGGCGAATTTCGTTTCACGGATCCTTTGCGAATAGTTGCGGCGGCAACATTTCGAAAGCTTAATTTTATTTGCGAATTTTTATACACGAATTGTTTTACGGAAATAAAATGGACGACCAAGCAAAAACTTTACGCACGATGGTGATGACAATGCCGCCGGCCGCCAACAGCTCTGAAGATTTTCAGTCCGTTCCGAAAGGTAATGCACCCAAAATGCGCTGTCTGGCAATTTCCGGCGGAAAAGGCGGGATCGGGAAATCCGTATTGGCGGTAAATCTTGCGCTCGAACTCGGAGCACTCGGCAATCACGTTTCGCTGCTCGATGCCGATTTCGGTCTGGCAAACGCCGATCTGATATGCGGCGTTACACCGAAATATCATCTCGGTCACGTCGTTTCGGGTGTGAAAACGCTCGAAGAGATCGAGATCAAGTTGTCAGATTCAGTAAATCTGATTCCGGGCGGCAGTGCGGTCGAAGAACTGGCGAATTATTTCCTGAAGACTGATTCCGATCTATTCGAGCAACTCCAGTCTCTCGACGATCGCAGCGATTTTCTACTGATCGATACGGCTGCCGGAATAGCTGAAAACGTTCTCGGCGTGCTGGTTTCGGCGGCGGAGGTCGTCATCGTCGTCACGCCCGACCCGACGTCGATCGTGAACGCCTACGCGACGATCAAGGTTCTACTGCGGCATTGTCCGCAGAAACCAATTTCGGTCGTTGTCAATAATGCCGTCGGCGTTGGTGACGGCGAGCAGGTGTTTCAGCAGATAAGCCAAGCAGTCAAAGGCTTTCTCAATTACCAGATGCGGTTTATAGGCATGATCCCGCACGACGCGCAGATGCAGTCGGCGATCCGCGAACAAATCCCGATCGTTCGATATGCGCCGCAGTCGCCGTCGAGCCGAGCGATCCGCTTGATCGCCAGGCAATTGCACAAGCAATCCGCGAACGGCCTCGACTTTCCGGTCAGTTCTGAGTCTTTCTGGAATGTCTTGTCGGGTAATTAGCCCTCATTTTTGGACCTTACAACCACCGATCAATATCAAAAAAAATGCTCCAATACTCATCAACAGAGACATATCGAAATACGGGATATCGTGCGGCGGCAATCAGCGGTTCGACTGACGGACGCGAGGATTTGATCACGGCCCATCTGCCCAAGGTCAAGTATATCGCCGACCGGATGGCAGCCAAACTGCCGCCGTCGGTCGAACGCGAAGACCTTTACGGAGCGGGCGTGGTCGGGTTGATCGACGCGGTCGAACGCTTTGACTCAACGCTCGGCGTAGCGTTTACAACGTTCGCCGAATTGAGGGTCTGCGGGGCGATTCTGGATAATTTACGGTCGCTCGATTGGGCTACCCGGTCGGCACGCCGCCGTTCGCGCGAAGTGCAGGCAGCCTACTCCCTGATCGAACAGGAGAATGGACGCGCGGCGGGTGAAGAAGAGGTCGCGGCGCAAATGAACATTCCGCTAAACAAGCTTTATACGACTTTACGGGATATGCACGGATTGACAATTACGAATTTAGACGAGCCGGACGAATCGAGCGGCTTAACGGCAGCAGATCTGGTTTGCGATACCGCACGGTCGCCGTTTCAGAATTACGAGGCCTCGGAACTTCGCAACGCTCTCTCAGATGCGATCGACAAACTGCCGGAACGCAAGCGGAAGATCGTGGCACTTTACTACCTCGAAGAGTTAACGATGAAGGAAATCGGCGAAGTTTTAAGCGTCACGGAATCGCGCGTTTCACAAATGCACACTCAGGCAATCGTTCATTTACGGGCCAACTTGCATCGCGGCGTAAACAAATATCTGCCGACTGAATCAAAGGGTATGGCTTACAATCGCAACCTTTGATGCGTATTATTGTGCAAGAAATAGAGTCCTAAGCTTCGAGGTCCCTAGTTAGCGACGATCAAGATCATCCGGCGTCTGCAGCCGGACTTTTTTCGTTTGGTTCGTCGGCGTTGCTTTCGATATTTAAGCGTTTGATCTTCTCGACCAGGGTCGTGCGTTTCATATTGAGCAGGCGTGCGGCTTGCATTTTATTACCGCCGGTTTTGTCGAGTGTCCGCAGCAGCAGATCGCGTTCGACCTGCGAAACGTAGTTTGAGAAATCAATTCCTTCGTCGGGGATCTGAGCCGGGACGATGTTCGCATCGCCGCCCGACGGAATTTGAAATAAGGCAGTTTGATGAGTCAATTCTTCCGGTAGATGTTCGAATCGAACTTCGGACTCCATCCCCGAAAATACGGCGGCACGCTCCATCGAATTCTGTAATTGTCGGACGTTGCCGGGAAAATCATACGAGATCAGAGCATGAAATATCTCGGGTGCGATCGTTTTCGGCGGCAAGCCGGACGTCTGACAAAAGCGGTCGAGTAAACCTTCGGCGAGCGAAATGATGTCATCCGGACGTTCGCGCAATGGCGGAACGTGCAAATGTGTGACGTTCAAACGGTGATATAGGTCGGCGCGAAAACTGCCGTCGGCTATTTTTGTCTCGAGCCGCGCGCTGGTCGCGGCCACAACGCGAACGTCAACTTTTATCGTCTGCGACGAGCCGAGTTTCTCAAATTCGCTTTCCTGCAAAATTCTTAATAACTTAGCCTGTAGAGCCAAGTTCATATCGCCGATCTCGTCTAAAAATAATGTCCCGCCATCGGCTTGTTCGAAACGTCCCTTTCGGTCGTTTTGGGCGCCCGTAAAAGCTCCTTTGACGTGACCGAACAATTCGTCTTCGAGCAGTTGCTCCGGAACGGCGGCACAGTTGAGTGCGACGAACGGTTTTTTATCACGCGGACTGAGTTGGTGGACGGCTCTTGCGATAAGCTCCTTACCCGAGCCGGTTTCCCCGGTTATCAGCACATTTATCTTGAACGGAGCGACGGTTCTGACGTGTTCTAGCAGCAGGAGCATGATCGCTGATCTAGCGATGATCGGAGAATTCGGAAGGTCGATTTTGGCGGTCGGGGCTTGATCGTCTCTTAGCCGATTGACGGCAACCTCGATCGTCGCCGTCAGGTTTTTCAGTGAGATCGGCTTGCACAAAAAATCAGCCGCGCCGAGCTTCATTGCCTCGATCGCAATTTCGATCGAGCCGTAACCGGTCATTACTAACAGAAAGACATTCGGATTGCGCTGCAAACAAATCGGTAGGAGCTCCAAACCGCTCATGCCGGGTAAATTTATATCGGTCAAGACAATGTCAAATTTTTCTTGGTCAAGTAATCGAATCGCATCTTCAGCTGACTCCGCGCCCGTCACCTCCAGGCCTTGGAGAGCGATCGATTCGATCAAAATATTTCGAAGACGCTTGTCGTCCTCGACTATCAAAATGGTGACTTTCATACCGAGTTTTTCGCAGAGCGGATTCGCCGAATTGCGGATCGGTCTTGCGACTGTTGTGCAGTACTCCGTTTCAGGGCCCGCGCGATCTGGGAAACCGCTTAACTAAAAATACATTCTGCGACGGCATATAACAAGAACGGTGTCAATAAAATGACGTAACGGGAAAAATATTGACGTTCGATATTCGAACGTCGCCGCGAAGATCCGCGAACTCGCAAGCGAAAACGATATACCGCTCATCGAGAATCCCCCACTCGCCCTGGCTTTGTTCAAGGCTGTCGAGCCGAATCAAACTATCCCGGCTGAATTTTTTGGTGCGGTTGCTGAGATCCTGGCTTTTGTCTTCCGCCAGAAGGAGGGTGAATAAAAATACGATCCCTCGAATTTTCTAATAAAGGGAGTAAGATATGATAGAGGTCGAGTTAGTCGCAACTTATAGTATCCATAGACAAAACATATGTCTCAGGACTACCCGAACGAAGTGCCCGAAAGTATTATCCGTGAGACGGAAGAATTTATGAGCGTTTCCGAGGAAGATGTTTATCGGGTAATGGAGCTTTTGCCGCTTCCTGTTCTGATCACCGATGCCGACGATCGATTTCTGTTCGTGAATCAGCCGGCACGCGAGTTTCTAAACTACGGAGATGAAGATCTTGTTGGAAAAAAGACCCCTCAGATTTTTTACAATCGACAACCTACATTACTAGCCGAAGCCGGCAAAGGGCCACAAGCCAACGTAGAACGATTTGAGACCGAACTCCTTCGACGCGACGGGGAAATTGTTTGGGGCGAGGTCTTTGCAAGTCTTTTGCCGGGCAATCGCAACCAGATCGTTATTTGTGACATCACTGAACGCAAGCAGGCCGAGCGCGATTTTATTTTGTCCGAAGAACGTCTATGGCAGAATCAAAAATACGACGCCCTAGGCAAATTAGCTGGCGGTGTCGCGCATGAACTGAACAATTTACTCGCAATCATCCTGCTGCAAACAGACATTCTTACACTCCAACTCCCGCCGGGTAGTCCGTATCACCACCGCGTCAGCGAGATCAAAGCCGTTATAGATAACGCGGCGGATATCGTCCAGCAAATGCTCGCGTTTGGTTGCAGGCAGGTGATGTATCCGAGCTTGATCGATCTAAATCAGGTGGTAAACCTTTTCTCTGAAAAATTACCCGATTTAATTAAGGAAAATATTCAGGTGAGCATCAATTTGAATCCGGATCTTGGAGTCTGCTTCATTGACTATAAACAAGTAGAAAATGTGCTGGCTGATCTGACCCGCAACGCCGCCGCCGCAATGTCTGAAGGCGGAGTGCTCAAAATCGAAACGACAAACATCGTACTCGATGAGAAAAGCGTCAAGCACGCGGCTCAGCCGACCGGGTCATACATTCAGCTATCGGTAACGGACAACGGTGTCGGAATGAACGCGGAGGTTAAGGAGCAGATCTTCGAACCGCACTTCTCAGCGAAACCAGTGAACAAGGGCGTGGGTCTCGACCTCGCGACCGCTTACGGTATCGTTAAGCAATTAAAAGGCTTTATCTGGGTCGAAAGCGAGCGTGATCGCGGCACGACCTTCACGATCCAGTTTCCAAAAGCGGAACCGCCATCGACGCTCGCCGAATATTAAGATCTAAAATGGCCGTCGATGATCCATCAAGCGTAGGAATAGATCGCTTCCCGGATCTTTTCCTCAGCCCGGCCCCAAATAACTTCCAGATCCTCTGGTGTCAGGTTGAGTTTTTGAACTGAGTCGCAGGTCAAAAGCCGATCGCCATTTTCCATTCGCAGGCCGTACGCACGGCTATTGGCGACTATGTCCGCGACTTCTATAATATGTGTCACCATCGAGGGAAATTCCGACAATGTCGGATGATGGTGATCCTGTATGGCATTACAGATCTCAGCCTGCAGTTTCCAGCGAGCGGCGACAAGGGAACCGATCTGAGCGTGGTCGTACCCGTAATTAAGACGTTCGCCTTCGAGCATTCTTTCTTCGTCGTTCTCTCCCTGGAGCAGCGGAAAACCATTAAAGTCATAGCTGAGAAGCACAAGTTTACCGAGGTCGTGCAACAACCCGCAGGTGAACACTTCCTCGGTGCCCTTTATCTTAAGGAGTTGAGCCATTTCGCGGGAGATCATCGCCACGGCGAGTGAGTGTTCCCATATTTTGCGGGCGAAAAATGAATTATGGATCTGTTTCGCAAAAGTGGACGACGCCAATTCCATCAGGACGATCTCACCAAGCGTTTTGTTGCCGATGGCGGAGATCGCAGCCTGTATCGAGGTAACATTTCTTTCGAGGCCGTATATTGTTGAATTGGCGAGGCGGAGAATGCGTACCGCCAAGATCGGTTCATAACCGATCGCCTTGGTGATCTCTCGCGTTGGTGTGTTTTCGTCGCTGAGAAGGCGAGAAAGCCGCATTATATTGCCGGGTGACGGCGGTAGCGTCATTTCGACCAGTGATTCAATATCAATTTTTGGCCTGGCAGCGACGATGGGTACCGTATCCGTAGCGATTTGTAAGCTCATAAAATCAAGTTTGTAAAATTGACGGATATAGACCGCTCGATAATGAACGGCCACACTTACCTATTCGGCCAATACATCAGAAACTTTAGATTTTAATAATTTTTATTCACCGATGTTAGAGAATGGAAGGAGCCTTTCGCAAAGCGATTTTTTGGCGCGAGCAGAAAGGATAACCGCTAGTCCCGGCAGGGAGCGATATCTTGTTTCAAGTTGCTTACGGTTGATGATCGATCAATAAAGATGGTACCGAGGGTCGGAGTCGAACCGACATGGGCGTTAAGCCCGCTAGATTTTGAGTCTAGTGCGTATACCAATTTCGCCACCCCGGCAGGTGAACTAA
>JAYSZT010000164.1:0-4216 GCA_043737915.1 Acidobacteriota bacterium | reverse complement strand
AAACCAAGATTCGATTCGACGTCATAGCTGCAGCGAAAGGCCGTTACGCCTATGACGCGATCTATGGTACGGGCAGAGGCTATCTTGATAAGTGTCTGCGAGAACATGGTTTAGAGGTTGAAACGATTCATGACTGGCGTGACGTTACGTTTGGCGGCAAACCTCCCGAACCCGGCGAAGAGCACTTGGATGAATTGAGAGAGAAGGTACTTTCGAATCGGCTAACCCTTGGATTGGCAACGGATGGTGACGGCGACAGGTTTGGGATTATTGATTCGAACGGCGAGTTCATCAATCCGAATCGACTCGTTGCACTGTTATCAGATTACTTATCTGAATCGAGAGGCTGGTCGCTAGGGTTGGCGCGAAGCGTCGCAACTTCTCACCAAATTGATCGAGTTGCGAAGGCACGTGGCCTTAAGCTTCACGAAACACCCGTCGGGTTTAAGTTCATTGGTGAATTGATCAACAACGATGAGATCATCCTCGGCGGCGAGGAGTCTGCCGGACTTTCCATTCGCGGTCATTATCCCGAGAAGGACGGGATTCTAGCTTGTTTATTAGCCGCCGAAGCCGTTGCCGAGCGACAGACATCGCTGACAGAACAGTTAAATGAACTTTTTAGACGAGACGGAAAGCTCGAATCGGGAAGAATTGGTGTCAAATTGACACAAGACGTTTCAGCACGCTTAAAGGAAAAGTTAGCTGAGGAACCATCAGAAATAGCTGGACGTCGAATCGAGTCAATTAATCGTCTGGACGGCGTGAAGTTTCTTCTTGAGAATCACGCCTGGATGCTAATGCGGCCTTCAGGTACTGAACCGATGGTCAGGATATACGCTGAGAGCGAAGACAAAAAAGATCTTGAATCCTTGCTCGAAGCCGGACGAAATTATCTGATGAACTGATCGAGGCGACTTATGCGGTATCAAGCGACAAATAAGACTGCAAAAAAGCAGCCCATGCAAAAAGCCCCATTATGGGCGGCGTTTGTGATCGTCATCGGGATGACGCTGATGCTCGGTTTGACGATCAACTATCGTGCATACACAACCTTGAAAGTTGAAGCTATCGAAAATGATCAGCTTTCGACGAAGATCCAGAATCTGACGGACGAAAACCTTCAGCTTCAGGACGATATAAATAATTTAAAGACCGACCCGAAAGTGATCGAGCGAGAAGCAAAGAAGCTCGGCATTATGTTGGGTCGAAGATAAAAAAGTTTCCGTGCCGGGAAACCTAACAAACGCGGAGAAGTTTGTTTCCTAGCACACTACCAGCCAAATAAAAAAAACCGCCTTTTGCCTATCTACTCCGCGAGGCCTACAGCAAACCCTATCTGTTAATTGCGGCTCTGAGTTTCCCGAAAACTCGGAGCCGCTCTTCCTTTTTCAGGTTTCAAACATGTGGGACTTAGCGTATCCTAACTCTTTTATGAACGATCTCGGTCACAGTTACGTGGGCTCCCCTGAAATATTAGATCACGACCTGAGCCAGCACTTCCAGGCTCTATTGAAGTTTGAATCAACGCCTGATATGGAGTCGTCGAAACTTTGGCGTGATATAAAAGATGATGTCGAGCAGATCCTTAATGCCGTGGCGGTCGAAGATTTTTCTGAATCGTCGATCGCCGACGGAGACGTAATCCATACTCTCGCTTGGAATATCGAACGCGGAAATCGATTCGATGGAATCATTGCGGCGTTGAAAGATCACGAACAGCTTAAGGATAAAGATGTTCTGCTTTTAACTGAACTTGATTACGGGATGGCTCGTAGCGGGAATCGGTTCGTTGCGCACGAGATCGCGCGAGAACTTAAGTTAAATTACGCGTTCGCTCCTGTATATATTGCGTTGCAGAAAGGAAGCGGCGTTGAATCGGAAATGGACGGCGAAAATACTCGTTCAATTCACGGTTTGTCGATCTTCTCGAAATGGCCAATGAAAAATGTTCATGCCGTGCCACTGCCGAATGGTAAAGATAAGATGTGGGGTAAGGAGAAAAGGCTTGGTTACCTGCGTGCTCTTTTTGCTGACATCGAACATCCGTCGGGAACGTTTCGTGCGGTGACCATTCATCTTGACGCCCATTGCTCGCGAGCCCATCGACATAAACAGATCAAGATCGTCCTTGATCATATCGAAACAATGCCACAAATGCCGACGCTGATCGGCGGTGATTGGAACACAACGACTTTCAATTCGCAGAGTTCGACACGGGCGATCATGGGTTATTGGCGGCGGGTGATGATGGGTCCTAAAAACTTTGCGGTCAACCATCTCCCCTTTCCTGACAAATATTTTGAGAAAGCGATGTTTGGCGAGGTCGAATCACGCGGATATGAATATAGATCGCTGAATGAGATCGGTGCGGGAACACTTCACTATCACATCGAGAGCATCGAAAAGAACACGAATCTACGTGACTGGGTTCCGGAATGGTGCTTCCCTTTTATTTTTTGGGCGGCAGGCCGCGTAGGTGGTCACGTTTCTGCAAGACTTGATTGGTTCGCGGCTCGGGGCCTGGAGATAGCTCCGAACACAAAACCACATACGATCGGGAATCTCATTGACAATGAAGACATCCCGCTATCAGACCACGACGCGATCTCGGTCGACATCGTGCGGAAGTAAGGGCTAACTCAGGTTAATTTACGTCTCACTTCATCCTTCTAGGGTAACCCTTGTTTTCGCCTTAAATAGCCCTTACTTACGTGCGGGCTACTGACACGGCGACATTTTTATGGTCTAATTTTCTCATGGAAGTATCATTTTGTCAGACACTCAGCTTTAATGCTGATACATTCGAATATGAAGCCGTCTCGTCCGAGAACGGTAATGCAACGATCATCAAATTTGCGGTTGATCAGAAACAGAACAGTCCTGGGGACGTCGTCGTCGTGCTTAGCGGCGAAGACATAACCTTTCATGGCATCATCGGCAAGATCGAAGACGGCTACGCCTACGCATCTGATCCGAAAGGATCGCTGCTACCGGCAGGCGCGATTAATTAATAACTTACCTTGGGGATGTAGCTCAGTTGGCAGAGCGCTGCGTTCGCAATGCAGAGGTCGCAAGTTCGACTCTTGTCATCTCCACCACGACTAATAACCACCTGCTGATGCGGGTGGTTTTTCTATTTCGAACATCTGCATTAAGGTGCGAGCCAGGCCGTAAACCTGTGCCACGTCGCGGTGTGTGAGATCACGATCCTGACCGGGACCGATGCGATCAGCAGCACAAAACCGGAGGCGAAGACAACATTTAGCTTTCGGTGTTTCCACGTATGCCATGCGATCAACATTAGGCCGATACCCGTGCCGACAATACCTGCAAATATGACGCTACTCTCCGGAACCACGAACGGCATTCGCGCGAGGGCAGGCGGCATAAAATTTATTGCCGTGAGCATCATCAATGACTTGTGCTCGGCCGGTCTCTTACGAAGGTAGATCGCTCCGCCAAAAAATATCGCGAACATCAAAAGGTCCGCCATCGGGATGATAAAGAACTCGTGCGGGACGCTTCCCGGCGGTGCGGTATTCCGGACAAGTTGCGAGTCGTAGGCTGTCGCTGCGCCCACAATTATGACGAGTGCGGCTAGTGCGACGCCCGCCATTCCGATCGTCATATGAAGCTTGAGATTTTTAGTTCGCACAAGTGCGACCTGCACTACGAAATAGATTACCCAAGCCGTCATCACCAGAGCGTGAACGTGAACCAGGTTATTTGCGATCGACGGAACGTCGAAAAGCGTCTTGAGATAATATGTCTTAAAATAGCCGACAAAGACTACCAACGGAAACATCGCCGCGAGCGTCATCACGATCGCACGGTCCGATGGTCTTCGTATTAAATTCGCACTGATTGCCATAATATTCGTCTCCGGCAAGTAATGCGAAAAATGGACGGAAAAAGTATCACCACGCTCTTATCCGAACCATCTTTGTTAGCGAATGGTTGAATTCGCGAAGCTAACTATTCGATTGGTTGGATCGGTTTTGCGAGCATCAAACCACTCGCTACCGCAGGTGACTCGGACTGGTGATTCGCCCCACCGGATAAATTCCGACCTTCTGATTTAGGTAATAGGGCGAGCGTTCGTAGAAGAAGTTGAGGCGTGTTCGCGGGTTCTTGGCGAAGGCGGGATCTTTTAGGCGTTCGTCGAAGGCTTTTTGCAGTTCCGGGTCTTTCGCGAGCATTTCTTTTGCGATTT
>JAYSZT010000163.1:0-4233 GCA_043737915.1 Acidobacteriota bacterium | reverse complement strand
CCATTTCAGCAAGCGCAACGAAAAAGGGTTGGCGAGTGCCCTTAAACACTTCGAACGCGCCATCGAGATCGACCCGCAATACGCCCTCGCCTACACGGGCGTCGCCGACGTTTACCTGCTAATGCCGCTTTCGGATGCGATGGAGCCGCGTTCCGCTTTCCCAAAGGCGAAGGCCGCCGTATTGCGGGCATTAGAACTCGACGATTCGATCGCCGAGGCACACTTATCGCTCGGCGTCTGCCTGATGAATTTCGACTGGAATTTCAACGGAGCGGAGGTCTCGTTTAAGAAATCTATCGAGCTGAACCCTAATTATGCTCAGGCTCATTCGGTTTACGGCACGATGCTCCTGCGGCTTGGCCGGATAAGCGACGCGATCATAAAGTTTGACCACGCCCGCACGCTCGACCCGCTCTCGCCGACGATCAACACCTGGATGGCCGAGTCTCTTGCGAACCTCGGCGAATTGGAATCAGCAATACGGATCCACAATGAAACGATAAAATTCGCTCCTGATTATTCGCTCGCCCACTATCACCTGATCCTGACCTACTCGCGGGCCGGCCGAATGCAGGACGCTGCTGACGCAGTCGAAACTGCGTTTGAGCTTTCGGACGATATGTCTCTGATCAGATCGGCGAGCACGATAATAAAGGCATATTCGGGTAAGGTGGACGAGGCTCGGGTCGAGATCGGCTCCCTGATCGATAAACGCAGCCGGACGTACGTGAGCGCATCGAATATCGCGAGCGGTTTTGCTGCTCTCAAGGATTCCGACGAGGTATTCAAATGGCTAAACATCGCCGTCGATGAGCGCGACTCGAACCTAACATGGCTCAATAACGATTTCGAATTCGAGTACCTACGCGACGACCCGCGTTTCCGCTCGATATTACGCAAAGTGCATCTCAGCGACATTGACGAGCTTACATCGCGAACGATCTCACCACAGGTTGATCTGAATTCATCTTCGCCCGCCGCTCTCGATCCCAAACGCGAAAAGCCCGAGCGACCCTACATTATCCTGATCATCGCCGTCGTTGCCGCGATTCTCGCCGGGCTTTATTTTCTTTGGCCGCGATAGGATTTGCCATCGTTTTTAAATTAGGGAAGAAGAATGCCGCCGAACGTCATCCATGTCGCTAAGCCGCTCGCGACACTGAAAATAACAAAGCCGAACTCCGGAAATCTACCTTCGACCCACGACTTTCTAAGAAAAATGACCATCGTGGCCAGAGCGATCAGCGTCGTCACAACGGCGAGAGCAATCGGATCGAATCCTGTATTCCGGCTGAAGTTATATTCGTCAAAATTAGGGTTTGGACTGTAACCTAACGCTCTAAAATAAACATAAACGCCGTTCACGATCCTGCCGATCGGAGCCGCCAAACCAAGTAGCACCCAGAAAGCAATGTACTTCTTTCTCGAAAACAATAACGCCAACCCAATCGTCACATAACTGATAATCGGCCCAACAATATTGACAAACGCCAGCTGAAAACTAGTTAGCGCGTCCTTATCAGCCGAAACAGAAACTGAGTGCAATTGAACATTATCCGCACCGAAAAAATGGTATGCCAAAAAATGTCCTAATTCGTGCGATACGATCGAGAGCGGCACAATAATGATCCCGAGCGCGATGTATTTTAGTACCCTCGTCGCAAATCCAACCCTAGTATTTCCTATCTGCGTCATCTGCGTTCATCTTTGCGGCAAAAATTCTTACACCTTCACACACTCGCCGCGTTCCAAAAATTGCCCGTCGCCCGGTAAACCTGGCCCATACCGCCCTCGCCGATCAGCGATCTTATCTCGTAACGTCCTAATTTTGTGCCTGCGTTGATCGTCATTTCTTTATGTCCGCAGCCCAGTTGAGTACAAGCGACAGGGGCTGTGAGTTAACCGTATCCGCCAGATTATTGATCATAAATCGCTGGCCGTCTCGCGTTGGAACATAATTATTACGATCATCAAGAATACCGGATAAGGGCATGGACGTTTGGAAGAGCACCTCCGGCCGGGCCGGGTCGATCGTCGTTCCTCCGTTGATAATTACGGCCATCAGAGTTCGATCGGGAGTCATGTAAAATATCTCTTTGCCGTCACCACGCCATTGAGCCTGATCGCCGCCGTTGGTTGAGATCTGCCATTTACCGCTGCCAATGGGAAAACTCTGTACATAAACCTCGGGCCTCCCCGTTTCCTCGGACGTATACGCGATCCATCGACCGTCCGGTGAAAACTGGGAATGAGCCTCCTGAAACGCGCTATTTAAATATGGGAACGGCTTCGCTTCGCCGGTCATCGGCAATATCCAAAGATCGGACTTTGTTTGAGCGCCGCCGTTCATCTCAAATACGATATATTTGCCGTCGCGAGACCAACTGTCCGGATATGGAGTATTCATTCCGCTCATTATCAGTTCGTCATTTCCGGCGCCGCTCGACGCCTTTCGGTAGAAATCACCGATCCCCGACCTGGTTGAAAAGAAAACCACTTGGCTATCATCCGGAGAAAAAACAGAAGACCCTTCGTTCTCGGGGCTAAAGGTCAGCCTAGTGGTGCTGCCTCGCGACATATCCAGCAAATAGATGTCAGTCAAGGCCGCGCCTACCATACTGCCAAATAGAACCTTTTTTCCGTCCGCCGAAAGTGATGGTTCGTGATAATCACCGGGCTCAGTGACCGCCTCAAGAGCCTTGCCGGATCGGTCGAACCAGGTCAGGCGGGTCGTCTGCCGGTCGCCGGTGCGATATATAAGGTGTCCGGCAGCGACAGAAAAAGAGGCGTAGGCGGTGGGACCGGCCTCACCCGGAAAAGACGAAACGCCCTGAACGATGGGTAGCGCCTCACCTGACAGCGTCAGCTTACTCGCGTCGAAAGGCTGGGCCATTAGCATTGATTCCCGTATAAACAGGAGATAACCTTTGCCCCCTGCCTCAGTGTAAGTACCGGTCACAGAGGTAGGGATCAGGAACTTGGACTCTTTTGCGTCAAGGGATGACACATATAAGCCCTGCCGCTCCAATTGGCTTCCGCGCCCAAAATAAATGAAGTGTTTGCCGTCGGGCAGAAAGGTTGGCCACCGATGCGAGGTCTGTCCGCTCTGCGGGTCTAATGCGGTCACTTCGGAAACTGAGCCGCCGGATGCAGGAACGCGCATTAATGGCACAAGAGTAGTAGGGGAAAATAATATCGTTCCATCGGGCGACCAGCTGCCGCCTCGCGGGTCGGTTGACGCGTCTGCCAACGTTTGCGACGGGCCGCCTGCAGCGTCGATCTTTCGAAGCTTGCTGCCAGCAAAAAAACCGATGGAACGGCTATCCGGTGACCAAAACGGAAAAATGGCTCCATCAGTTCCGGCAAGCTGCCTGGACTCTGCTGAAGCAAGTGGCCGGACCCAAAGCGATGTCACGCCTCCGGCACCGATCGCAATAAAAACAACCTGTTGGCCATCGGGCGAAACAGCCAAAGCGTCCGCGAAACTTGTTTTGTCCGGCGGCGTAAGAGAGAACCTCATCGTCGGATTTTGCGGCTCGACCCGCCGCAAATACAAGGCGGACATCAGCAGAGTCGTCAATAGAAACAGCACCGCGGCTGCCCATACAATGCGACTCAGCCACGCAGAGCCTGCGGCGGGCTCGTCCACGATTGCCTGAGAAGTCGGGGTCAGCCTTGTTCCCGACGAACTGGTTGGCGCTGACAGTGCCTCGAGTGCAAACCCGAGATCGTGGGCTGAATAAAAGCGTTGCTCCGGTTTCTTTTCGAGACACCGTCGCATCAGCTTTTCAAAAGACGGCGGAATCTTACGATTTTCATTGTCAAACTCAGGCACGTCCTCCTTGAGGATCGCGTTCATTGTTTCGACGACCGAATCGCCATGAAACGCCTTGCTTCCAGACAGCATTTCGTAGAGGATCACGCCAAAGCTAAATATATCCGAACGCTGATCGACCGCGTGCCCGCGAACCTGTTCCGGCGACATATAGCCGACGGTGCCCATCACAACACCCGGATCGGTCATCGCCCGACGCGTCGCGTCCTCTGAGCCGTGGATGTTAGTGCTGGTCTCGCGCAGTTTGGCGAGGCCAAAATCGAGTATCTTGACCCGATCATCCTTTGTGATAAACAGATTTTCCGGCTTGAGATCGCGGTGAACAATACCCTTCTCATGAGCCACCGACAGCCCGCTGACGATCTGCTGTGCGTATTCCGTCACTTTCCGCAACGGAA
>JAYSZT010000162.1:0-4246 GCA_043737915.1 Acidobacteriota bacterium | reverse complement strand
CGCGATCACCGGAGCCGACGTCGTAATGATTCTTCGGATCCAGACCGAGCGGCAGGATGCCGGCTACTTCCCGAGCCTGCGTGAATATTCGATTCACTACGGCCTGACCAACGAACGCCTTGATCTAGCGAAAAAAGACGCCATCGTCCTCCATCCCGGCCCAATGAACCGCGGCATCGAGATCGCCTCCGAAGTCGCCGACAGCTCTCGTTCGCTAATATTAGATCAAGTAAAATACGGCGTCGCGGTGCGTATGGCTGTGCTTTATTTGGCGACGGGTGGGGCGGGCTCACAGTAGGATGAAACACGGGTTTGAAATTTACGGTAAGGTGCTTTCCGTAAGTGAATGTTTACAATTAGGAAATGATCTCGAAAGCTCAAAGTCTTCGGGAAGAGCAGGAAAACGACATTTAATGAAGGAGCTTGCGGTCAGATCGATCGCAAACGATGAACGCCTTCTAAAGATCGCGAGACGGTGGGTCGGAGACGGAGCAACTCCTTACAGAGCAACGTTGTTTGAGAAATCAGGTGCGGCGAATTGGCTTGTAGTATGGCATCAAGACACCGCACTTCCGTTGGAGCATCAATTCGAGTCCAACGATTGGGGGCCTTGGTCTTCAAAAGAAGGAATTAAATACGCCCATGCTCCGAGTAATGTATTGGAGCGAATAATTGCACTGCGTATTCACATCGATGCATCCACGGATTTGAACGGTCCTTTGCGGGTCATTCCCGATAGCCATGAGCTTGGAGTATTAGAAGACGGTGCTGTATTTGAACATGCTCACAATTCCAACTCCACGAGTTGTCTCGCACCGATGGGCGGGGTTGTCGCGATGCGTCCCCTCTTGATTCACGCTTCATCAAAGGCAAAAATAGATGCCCCGAGACGCGTTTTACACATCGAATACGCGGATAATATCCTTATCGCAGAAAATATCAAGCTAGCTATTGCGTAGTAAAGACAATGAAATTACTCATTAAAAACGGCCACCTGATCGATCCTGCAAACGGTCAGAACAGTGGAAAAGACGTGCTTATCGAGGACGGCAAGGTTGCGGCTTGGATCGGGCGGGGCGAAGAGGCTCCGACTGGTTGTGAGATCTTTGACGCGACCGGGCTGATAGTCGCTCCCGGTTTTATCGACATGCACGTGCATCTTCGTGAGCCGGGGCAAGAGCATAAGGAAACGATCGCTTCGGGTTGTGCGGCGGCGGTCGCGGGTGGGTGGACGAGTGTTTGTCCGATGCCGAATACCAATCCGGTGAACGACAATGCCGCGATCACGCGGTATATGATCGAGCAGGCTGAGCGGGCCGGGCTCGCGAACGTTTTCCCGATCGGTGCGATCACAAAATCATCTGACGGATCCGAACTTGCCGAGATGGGTGAGATGAAGGCCGCTGGTGCGGTTGCTGTATCTGACGACGGACGTCCGGTGCCGAACGCGGGAATAATGCGGCGAGCGATGCAATACGCTCGCGATTTTGATTTGCCGGTGATCGATCATTGCGAAGACAAATCGCTCTCATCCGGCGGCGTCATGCACGAAGGCAAGATCTCGCTTCTGCTCGGCCTCAAAGGCATGCCCGCCCTCGCCGAGGACATCGACGCCGTTCGCGACATTATCCTTGCCCGCGACACCGGCACGCACGTTCATATAGCTCACGTTTCAACAATGGGGGCCCTCGACGCGGTTCGCCGTGCCAAAGCCGACGGCATCAACGTCACCTGCGAGGTCACGCCGCACCACTTCACGCTGACCGACAAAGCGGTCGAGGGTTACGACACGAACACCAAAATGGCACCGCCGCTTCGCAGTCAAGAGCATCTCGACGCGATCCTCGAAGGCATCAGGGACGGTACCATCGACGCCATCGCGACCGACCACGCACCACACCACGCCGACGAAAAGGCTTTGGAATACGACCGAGCACCGATGGGCATCACCGGACTCGAGACCGCGATCGGCCTCGCGTTCAATGAACTCGTCAACAAGGGCGTCATCGATCTCGTGCGTCTCGTCGAGCTTTGCTCGGTCAATCCCGCGAAGATCTTCAAGCTCGCCGGCCGTGGCACGCTCGTCCCCGGCTCGATCGCCGACATCACCATCATCGACCCGAACCTGAACTGGACCTACCGCAACGCCGACTCGCGTTCGAAATCCCGCAACTCACCCTTCGACGGCTGGGATTTCACCGGCAAAGCCACCACGACCATCGTCGCCGGAAAGATGGTCTACCAGTCAGCTCTACCTTCATAGGCGAGCGTCCTAGTCGCCACAACGGTAGCCTCACCTTCGTTAACGGGTGGCTCCGCCGATGGCAAAATTCAAGATGGACTTTAACGTTTGTGAGATAGAGGCGAGGCGGTGACGTACCGTAATTTATAGAAACGCCGGCAAATTGCAAAACTACTCGTCGATGAAATCGAACTCGTTTGTCAGCCGTTCTAAATCTTTCGTTGACAAGTTTTGTTTCAACGCTTTCAGGCGGTTTCTCGACAATATGATTAATTCGTGGTGAGAATTTTTAAGGTGTGGTGGCAGCGACGTAAATTTTCCGACAAGAGCTTTACTCAGTTGTGTTCTTGTAAGCCCAATCGACCTTTCCAATCGAGCATTGCTTAAGTTCGCATCGGTTAAGTCTGAACCGCTGAGATTGGCATCGGTGAAATCAGTACTGGCTAGATTCGTCGCCCTAAAGTTCACGTTATTTAGTTTCGCAGCAGTCAGATCTGATCCATACAACTTTGCATCCGAGAAGTTTGCATTTGTCATATTGGAATCAATGAAACTCGAGTACATGATGTCGCTCGCCTCAAAATTAGCCCGGTAAAGCCTCGAATTTGAAAACTCAGAATTCAATATCACGAATCCGGAAAAGTTCATCCTGTTGAGGTTCGCTCCTCTAAACTCGCCGTTCGTTATCGTCGGCAGATCGTTCTTGTTTTCGCATTCAACCGAATGTATTGCAATTATAGGACGAGCAGATACATCCGATCCGGAAACTTTTAAATCGAATGGAATATTATCAATCTCGTACGACGAACCACTTGCAAACAGAATTCCAATTCCAAAGGCGAGCAATGAAACGAGAAAAGATCGTATCGAAATAATCTGGTAAATTTTTTTTCTCAACACATGTTTCCGATGCGTCACCCGCACAATCGGTTGCTCTAGCGTAGATGTCGCGTTTTTGTTCCGGCTGGTGGTCTCAACTCAATGCTCTTTAACTTGCGGAAAACCGTAATTCTATTTCATTCTTGTTTAAAACCAAGACATTGACGGTGTGTGGGGAGCAGGGCCGTTTCAAAGCCGAGGAAACATGAATAACTCCAGCTTTGAGAGCTACTCGCGAAGTAGTGCGACCCTGCTTGGTTGGAGAAAAGGCTTAATCGGCTGGAATTCCCGAAAATGATTTGTGATCCGTCCGAAGTGATCGCGGTAGTCACGCGCCGGAAAGCCTGCTATCATCTCGACTAGAACTTTTAACTTTAGACTGCGGAGAAGAATATGAAGATCATCACACTTCTGGCGATTTTGTTTATCGGTGTGTTTACGGCAGAGGCCCAGAATAAGAGCGTTTACACCAGCACGAAAACCTCGGCGTGCAGAACTATCTCGTCGAATCCTGACGAGGCCGGTTCCTACGAAGGCGAATGCGCGGGCGTCGGCGGTTATAAGGTTCGACTGCTCGAGGGCGATATTCGCCAGACTATTAATATCGTCACCCCGGCGAAAAAGAAGTTTGAGTTGAACTTTTGGAGCTTTTACAGTGGATTTTCGGCGATCGGTGAGAAGATCGAGTGGCGGACCAAGGCAGGCGTGCCTGTCGCACTGATCGCCCGCTACAACGTCGCCGGCAGCGATGATTCGCAGAAGAGCACGTCGTATCTGATGATCTCTAAGATCTCAAAAACATCCTCGTGCGTCGTCGATGTCATTATGCCCGGAGCGAAACAGAACGAAGAAGCTCGAGTGTCAGCCGACGCGGCCGCCTCGAAACCTTGTAAAACCAATTAACGCAAAGCCGCTGGGTAGCGAAGACACGAAGCACTCTTAGATCACTCACGAGTTTACGGGCGAACAATGCATAAGGTCTCACCCTGCTTTCGTATGCGGTTCATTCTTTACTTTGCCACTCTGATCCGAAGGGCTACATCTACTTTGCGATGGCATTCTCCGTGCTGGTCGAGATCCTGAACATGCGTCTGCGGAAGAAAGCCAAGCCGGTCGTGCTTCAAA
>JAYSZT010000161.1:0-9622 GCA_043737915.1 Acidobacteriota bacterium | reverse complement strand
GCGCGATTTTAGATGTGCTTCCCGCATTTCAACACATTGAAGCAGACATCCGGTCTTCTCAAAGAGAAAAAGTTCCGCCCGAAACGGCGGAACTTTTTTTGCGCAAAAGGAAAAAAAATGGCCTTGCGATCGCAAAGCCATTTTTCGTTTTTGTTTTAGGAAAAACTAGGTGCCAGATTCCCAACTGCCCATGTACTCGAGCATTTCGGGAGTCAACTCGTCTATCGCAATTCCCATCGCACGAAGTTTGAGCGAAGCGATCTCCTGATCTACCTCAGCAGGCAGAATGTGCACTCCCGCAGCGAGTTTGCCATGCTGTTTGACAAGATATTCAGCCGACAACGCTTGATTCGCGAATGACATGTCCATAACCGAAGCCGGATGGCCTTCCGCAGCGGCGAGATTGATCAAACGGCCTTCTCCAAGGACGATGATGCTCTTGCCGCCTGCAACGCCAATGTACTCTTCGACGAAAGGACGCCGTTTAACAGCCTCAGCCGAGATTTCGCGAAGTGCGTCTAGATTCAATTCGAGATCGAAGTGACCGCTGTTACAGACGATCGCTCCATCTTTCATGTTCTCAAAATGCTCTTTGTCGATAACGTGACGATTGCCGGTGACTGTGACAAAGAAATCGCCGACCTTGCAAGCATCCTTCATCGGCAGAACACGGAAGCCGTCCATGACCGCTTCAATTGCTTTGATCGGATCGATCTCGCAAACGACGACGTTTGAGCCGAGCCCGCGAGCACGCATCGCAACGCCTTTACCGCACCAACCGTAACCGACTACCACCATCACCTTACCAGCGAGTAGGATGTTCGTTGCACGGATAATGCCGTCTAGAGTCGACTGTCCGGTTCCATATCGATTATCGAAGAAATGCTTTGTCTGTGCATCGTTGACAGCGATAGAAGGGAAGGTGAGCACGCCGGCCTTGACCATTGCGTTCAGTCGGACGATACCAGTCGTCGTCTCTTCCGTTGTTCCAATGAGTGTAGGAATGAGCTCGGGCTTTTCCTTGATCATCGTGGCAACCACATCCGAACCGTCATCGATGATTAGATTTGGATTCGTGTCGAGAGCTGCTTTTACGTGGCGAACATAAGTCTCGGTCGACTCTCCTTTATGCGCCATGACCGGGATACCCCAGTCAGCCACGAGGGAAGCCGCTACATCGTCCTGGGTGGAAAGCGGATTCGACGCGATCAAAAGCGATTCAGCTCCACCGGCCTGCAAGGTGCGGGCGAGATTAGCCGTCTCCGTTGTGATGTGTGCACAGGCGATCAGCTTCACACCCGCGAGAGGCTTTTCGGCCTCGAATCGCTCACGAATGAGCCTTAGGACCGGCATTTCGCGGTCGGCCCACTCGATGCGCTGTTTGCCTTGCGGTGCAAGGCTGATGTCTTTAATATCGTATTCCATTGATGTTCCAGCGTTAGCCATTTGTTCCAATACCTCTTTTTTCTGCAGCCGTTCTCAGAGCTTCGGCTTTGTCTGTTACTTCCCAAGAAAATTCATTGTTCTTACGACCAAAATGACCGAAACGGGCAGTTTCCTTATAAATAGGTCGTCGCAGATCAAGCGTTTCGATAATTCCTTTAGGATTTAGAATAAAATTCTCGCGGACGATCACTGATAATTTATCGTCGTCGATCGTTCCGGTTCCGTGTGTGTCGACGAGGACTGAAACTGGTTCCGCAACGCCGATGGCGTAAGCTAACTGAACCGTGCATTTATCAGCGAGACCGGCAGCTACGATATTTTTCGCAATGTAACGAGCCATGTAGGCCGCCGAACGGTCGACTTTGGTTGGGTCTTTACCGGAGAACGCACCGCCGCCGTGTGGGGCATAGCCGCCGTAGGTGTCGACGATGATCTTGCGACCTGTAACACCGGCGTCTCCCATCGGTCCGCCGACGACAAATTTGCCGGTTGGATTGATGTGATACTTTGTGTTCTCGTCAAGCAACTCAGCAGGGATAACGGGTTTGATCACTTTCTCGAGAATATCGGTACGAATCTGCTCGATCGGAAGATCAGACGTTTGTGACGAAATAACTACGGCTTCGACCCGGAATGGGCGACCGTCGCGGTACTCGATCGAAACCTGCGATTTTCCGTCCGGACGTAAGTAGGGAATCGTGCCGTCGCGACGAACTTCACTCAGTTTTCGAGTGAGGTTGTGAGCCATCTGAATGGGCATCGGCATCAGTTCCGGAGTTTCGTTACAAGCGTAACCGAACATCAGTCCCTGATCGCCTGCACCGCCAGTGTCCACGCCCTGAGCGATATCCGGCGATTGCGTACCGATAGCATCAATGACGCTACAGGTATTAGAATCGTAGCCGTATTCGGCGTTGTCATAGCCGATCTCTTCGATCGTTTCGCGAATGATCTGCTTGTAGTTGACCTGTGCCGATGTCGTGATCTCTCCCGCGACGACGGCAAGGCCGGTTGTGACAAGCGTTTCACAGGCGACACGAGCATTCGGATCCTGCGTCAGGATCGCGTCCAAAATTGCATCCGATATATGATCGGCGATCTTATCCGGATGGCCCTCAGTGACCGATTCCGATGTGAATAAAAAATTTCCGTTACTCAAATTTTTAGGTAACTCCTTTTATTGGCTTCTATATACTGAAATCTACTAATTAACAAAACCCTAATTGTACTTATCTACCGGCACAGAGTCAAAGACTCAGGTGCGTCCACGACGAATAGTTGTTGAGGGGTCGCAAGGCGGTAGATGCCCGGGAATCGAGAGTATTCCTCGGTGAGAAAATATCCTGTGCGTCTGATAATAGAGATTATGTATTTCTAGCTCAAAGACGATCTGATCAGGTTGTCCGACTCGCTCGGATTCTTTGTTTTATAAGAAACACTTAGTCGATAAGCTCTGGCCAGTCATCGGCTGGGGTTGGAGTCTCTTCGATGGGACTTTCCTTAGTCGATGTCGAAGCTGACATATCGATCACCTTTTGCTCTACGTATATCGGACAGTCGAGGCGAAGAGCCAAAGCGATCGCATCTGAGGGTCGTGCGTCGAACGAGACGGCATCGTCATTCTGATCGACGAGTTGTATCTTGGCGTAAAAGGTGTTTTCCAGTAGATCAGTAATAATCACACTCGACGCAGAGAGTCTGCATTCAATTATCACGTTACGGAGTAGATCGTGCGTCATCGGTCGTTGCGGTACAACTTTCTCGATCTCTAAAGCAATTGCATTTGCCTCGAAGGCTCCGACCCAGATCGGCAAGACCGTTTCTGACTCAACGCCTTTAAGCACGACGATCGGTGTATTCGTGTTTGGGTCCATTATGAGAGCCCCGATCTTTACCTCGACCAGATTTGGATCCTTTATCATCAATTTAACGAACCTCACCAAACAAAGAATTCGACTTTACCTGAGTTATCTTAACATCAACTACCTTGCCGAGCATATTACGGTTGCCCTCGAAATTTACGATTTTGTGGCATGTCGAGTGACCCGTTAACCCAGTGTCCGATCGGCTCGAAACCGCCTCGACCAAAACCTTAAGCACTTGATTAATATATCTTTGTAAGTGCCTGTTCTGATTATGTTTCTGGGCACGTTCAAGCTCTATAAAGCGAAGCGTTTTGTCTGCTGGCGACACATCGTCGATCATTTCAAATGCCGGTGTTCCGGGACGCGGTGAATACTTAAAAATATACGCACTATCGAAACCGCAGTGATCAACCATCTTTACCGAATCTTCAAAGTCTTCATCTGTTTCGCCCGGAAAACCCACAATTATGTCGGTCGTCAGAGCGATGTTACGATCTGACGACTTCAATCTGTCTATTTGTTTGAAATACCTTTCAATCGTATGTCCGCGCTTCATTGCCGAAAGCACGGAGTTACTACCGGATTGGACCGGCAAATGGACCCAATTGCACAGATTTTCGTGCGATTCGATGGCATCGACAATATCGTCGTTAAAATCACGGGGAAATGAGGTGTTGAATTTAATTCGCTCGATGCCGGTTGCGGCTACGGCACGCAGTAACCGGGAGAAGGGCGACTTCCCTTCAAATTCTTCAAGTCCTGAAGTTGTTTCAGGCCGATAGCTATTAACATTTTGCCCGATGAGATGGACCTCTTTAACACCGTTACGCCGCATCTCTAATACCTGTCGAATAATATCTGACGCCGGCAGACTTTTTTCCCGACCTCGGGAGAACGGTACAATACAGTAGGTACAAAACTTGTTACAGCCCTCAATTATCGGTAAGAATGCGACGTATGGAGAGTGCCGATGCGTTTCGGCGACTGTCCAGTCGTAGTCGTCGGCACGTTCGCCGAGATCAACAATATTTTCTTCACCGTCTAGGACGCGTCCGATCGCGTCTGACACTCGGGCGACGGCACGGGTGCCAAGGACAAAATCTACGCCTTCGATCTTATGAAAAAGGGTTTCACCCTCGAGTTGGGCGACGCATCCCATAACGCCGATCATCGGTTTTGGGCCGTCGGAATGTCGGATCCGGCCGACGCGGCTGTATAGTTTATGCTCGGCCTTCTCGCGAACGGAACACGTATTGAGGATGATCACATCGGCGGAATGTTCATCGGCGGTTATCTCATATCCGTCACGGCCAAGCGTGGTCGCGACGCGTTCCGAATCGGAAACGTTCATTTGACAGCCATAGGTTTCGAGATAAACTTTCTTCATAGATGCCGCAACAAAACGACGAAAAAACAGCTAAGAAACGCGACTTCGTGCACCTTCATTTGCATTCTGATTATAGCCTTTTGCAAAGCACTGTCCAACTCAAGCCTTTGGTGAAAAAGCTCACGGAACTTGAAATGTCGGCCTGTGCGTTGACCGACCTGGGGAATATGTACGGGAGCGTCTCCTATTTTAATGCTCTCAAAGGCACCGGTATCAAGCCAATAATTGGGTATGACGCGCATCTTACGCTCGGCAGCCGATTTGACCAGTCGTCGGCACTAGCATCGGGTGAACGGGCCTATTACGGCCTCGTTTTACTCGCGACAAATCTCGAAGGCTACATGAATCTAGCCTACATCGCCTCGAAAGCCTTCACCGAGGGTTTTTACCACCGTTCGAGGATCGATATGGACCTTTTGGCGGAGAAAAGCGGCGGGTTGATCGCCCTTTCCGGTGGTCTCGAAGGAGCGGTGGGGCATTTTCTTAATAGCGAGAATAAAAAGCGTGCCTCGGAAATGGCGGGACAGTTCAAAGATATTTTCGGCAAGGAGCGATTTTATCTTGAGATCCAGGATCACGGCGGCGATAACGCCATTAACCGGCAAATCATTGAACTTGCAGCCGAAACGGGTCTTTCGGTGGTCGCAACGAACGACGTTTATTACCTTGAGAAAGGCGATGCGCGAGCTCGCGAAGCTCTGATCGCCATCAATGACGGCAGAACCGTTCGAAGCGAAGCACAGAGTGAGGCTGATTCCCTGCGGTATTTGCGATCGGCTGAGGAGATGTGGGACATATTCGGCAACGAGATCCCTGAATCACTCAACAACACGTTAAGGATCGCTGAAATGTGCGACCTCGCCATCCCGATGGGTGATGATGTGCGCCAGTTGCCCAACTTCCCTATTCCCGAGGAGCACGCGAATTCGACCAGCGAGGAGTATTTCGAATATGTACTTCGCGAAGGTTTCAAAGAGCGTCTCGAGGCAGAATGGCTGCCGCAGAAGGAAGCCGGAGTTTTGACCCATAGCCTCGAAGAATACGAGGAGCGTTTGCAGATCGAGATCACGACGATCAATCGAATGGGTTTTCCGGGCTACTTTTTGATCGTTTGGGATTTTATCCGCTACGCGAATGAGCAAAAGATACCCGTCGGCCCTGGACGCGGTTCAGCTGCTGGTTCGCTCGCGGCATATTGTCTTCGGATCACTGACGTTGATCCGCTACAGCACGAACTCCTCTTCGAACGCTTTCTTAATCCTGAACGGATCTCGATGCCGGATATCGACATCGATTTCTGCATCCGCGGTCGCGGAGCGGTCATCGACCACGTCACTCAATTGTACGGCCGTGAGTCGGTCTGCCAGATCGTAACGTTCGGAACGATGGCTTCGAAAGCTGCGATAAAAGATGTCGGACGAGTGCTTAACGTTCCATACGGCGATGTTGAAAAGATCGCGAAGCTTATCCCGCCGCCGGTTCGCGGGCGAAACGTTAGCATTTCCCAGGCCATCGAACAGGTTGCGGAACTAAAAGCGGCGATGGAGGCCGACCCGAAGATCAAAGAGCTGGTCGACCTCGCACTTAAGGTCGAGGGATGTGCCCGGCACACCTCGGTGCACGCGGCGGGAGTTGTCATCAGTCCAAAGCCGCTCCACGAACTCGTACCTGTCGCGTTGTCGGGTAAAGATGAGCTTACAAGTCAATATCCGATGAACGATCTGGAAAAGGTCGGGATGCTGAAGATGGATTTTCTCGGATTGACGACGCTGACGATCATCAGCGATTGTCTGACCGAACTCGAGAATCGCACCGGAATAACTGTCGATTGGACAAAAATCCCAACAAATGATCCGGCGACGATGAAGCTTTTTAGCGAAGGCCGGACTGATGCTATATTCCAATTTGAATCTTCGGGTATGCAGGACATCTGCCGCCGAATGCGCCCGGAGAATCTCGAAGATCTCTCCGCCCTCAACGCCTTATATCGTCCGGGCCCGATCGACGGCGGGATGATAGACGATTTTGTGGACCGACGTCGCGGCGTGAAGCCGGTGGAATATCTCGTGCCTGAGGTCGAAGAATTTCTCAAACCGACATTCGGCGTGCTCGTTTATCAGGAACAGATCATGCAGATCGCGCAGAAACTTGCCGGATATAGTCTCGGCGATGCCGATCTGATGCGTCGGGCGATGGGTAAAAAGAACATCGCTGAGATGGCGAAGCACACGGATCAGTTCGTCAACGGCTCGGTCGGCAACGGTATCAAAAAGAAGACCGCCGAAGAGATCTTTAACCTGATGGCGAAGTTCGCCGATTACGGGTTTAACCGCAGCCACAGTATCGCGTACGCCGTCCTCGCATTCAGAACAGGTTATCTCAAGGCTCATTATCCGTCGTATTTTTATGCATCGGTTCTCTCTCACGAAGCCGATGATAGTGCCAAGGTTTATAAATATTCGAGCGAACTCCGCTTCCTCGGTCTCGAACTGCTGCCGCCTGATATCAACGAAAGCGGCCTTGGTTTTACGCCGCTTGAGAACGCGGTTCGCTTTGGCCTGAGTGCGATCAAAGGAATGGGAACGACGAGCGTCGAGGCGATCTTAAAAGCTCGTGAAGCTGGGCATTTCAAATCGTTGATCGATTTTGTTTCGCGTCTCGGTCCGGGATCGGTCAATCGGCGTGGGTTGGAGAATCTGATCGCGGCGGGTGCGTTCGACTCGATCATGAACGAAGGCGAAACGATCGCTTCGTGGCGTGCGAAGCTGAACGCTGCGATCGATTCGACGCTCAAACAAGGTCAGCGGGCGGCGGAGGATCGTCTGAGCGGGCAGAATGCTCTGTTCGGCGGCGACGTTGGGGGCGAGGTTCAGGATGCGGAACTTCCGGATGTTCCGGATTGGACGCCGGCGGAGCTTTCGAAGAATGAAAAGGCCGCGATCGGATTCTACTTATCTGCTCACCCGCTCGATTCGTTCTCAGAGCGGCTCGTCCGGATGAAGGTTCCGACGATCGCGGAGTTTCGCGAGGCAAAGCCGGGCGAAATGGTTCGCATGGCGGGGCTGATCTCGGGAGCGACGGTCAGGTACAGCAAGAAAGGTAACCGGTTCTGCATATTTCGTCTGGAAGATCGCTCCGGCGGTGCAAAGGTTTTGGTTTGGGCGGAGGCGTTCACGAAGTTTCAGGAGATGCTCAAAGACGACGAGATGATAATGATGGATGGCAAGGTCGAGGCCGCCGAGGGCCAGGAACTGACGATCATCGTCCAGGACGTCAAACCTCTGTCTGATGTCATCGCGGCAAATCTCGTCCAGGTCGCCGTCCGGCTCCCTTCCCGCGACCTCACCGAGCAATATCTCGAAGACCTCTACATCCTCATCTCCGCCCACCCCGGCCGCTGCGACGTCCTCCTCGACCTAACGGTGGATGGAGTCGATGTCCGCCTAAAGAGCGATGCCGGCCGCGTAGCGATTTCGAGAGATTTGGAATCGAAATTGGAAGCGCGAGGATGTTCGGTTACGTGGATGTGAGTGAGTGACGCGGATGTTTTACGCAACCGTAGGTGCGGTAAAGCTTCGGATGATTATCGAACAAATCCAGACACAGAGAATATTGCCTAGCACGAAGATGGCGTAGTCCAAAGGATTCGCAATCATCAGCAGGAGTTCAAGCGAGCGGTGACCCTGCAGGCTACCTCGATTACTTAGAAGTGCCGAATATCCCCGTCCGAATTCCATGTAGGCAGGAACGAGAGTCACGAGGATAAAGACTCCCGGAACTATGAATCGTCTTCCCCGAAATAGTAAAAGCGGAAGAGGAATTAGGAGAAGATGAAAGAGCGGAAATAAGCTTGCACGAGACATATCGTATATCCCAAATGGTAGCGGATAGAGAATTGGATGGATGACCTTGATTGAAAAATTCACAATGCACAGAAGCGAAGTAAACGCGGCTACCGATACCAGATAGGCACGTTCGGTTTTAGAAAGAAAGTTGGTCATTGATCCCTTCAGTAGTATGTCGTTGACAGTATCCCACATTCGGGTACTGTCAACGACATTTTTCTGACTACTGACTACGCCGGCCGCGTCGCCGTCTCGCGGGATTTAAAAGCTCCCCTCCTTGGGGAAGGAGGGGTGCCCGGCTTTGCGGGCGGGGTGGTTCGTTCTTCGCACGCCCACGACCAGAAGCGGTTTTGAAAACAATAGCGTTGCAGGAACCGCCACCTAACGAACCACCCCGTCAGCCGAAGCGTCTGCCACCCCTCCTTTCCCAAGGAGGGGAGCTTTTAATTCCAGCCCGCTTCAGCGGGCTTAGATCCAACTGGCTTAAGCCGCCGCCGTCAAGAACGTTAGAACGCCCTAAGGAATTCCCCCCACAACCCAACCACGCCCCGCCGCCCCACCACCGCCCGCCCCACAACCGATCGCCCCGCCAAATCCATTGACACCACCCCACCCCAAAGCGTAAAGTCTCCATATCAGCCAAACACCATCAAAATGCCATCCAATCACCAAAACAATCTCGCTGACGCTACAACGAAGCGAGCGTTTTTTTTTACCTTTATTAGTAAGTATTGTCATCCTTTCAGGTGCGGTTAATGCACAGAGCAATAGCGAAACGACGGACGGTTGGAGTAACTATCAGGTGCCGCGTTTTTCATTTCGAGCGCCAAAAAGGTTGAAGGCCGTCAAAGCTGTAGGAATAGACTCGGAAATATATAAGTTTGTAGCAAATGACTTTGAACTCTCAATTGATATTGGCGAATACGCCGGATTTGGGGCCGGTCTGTCTGAATCCCTGGATTACAAGGAAGAGCTAAGACTTATTAATGGAAAGGCATGTCGTATGATTTTTTATCGCATTAGACCACACGACGACGACAAGTTCGCGTACGTCAATGCAGTTTTCTTTTCGCGGCCTG
>JAYSZT010000160.1:0-9627 GCA_043737915.1 Acidobacteriota bacterium | reverse complement strand
CGAAGGAGGGGTGGCACCCGCTTCGGGTGACGGGGTGGTTCTCAACGATTCGGCATTTGAACGATTGATAACCGAAGACGCCGTGACAGAATTCTTCGATCGCGAATTCCCCGACGCAGTTGAGCTAATGCCGACGCTGGTCGAAGATTTCTTTGTCAATCCCACCGGAAATCTCGGAACGCTGAAATGCTGGCCGTGGAACGTTGGTGGTAAAGCTTTGTTGCTCGGCGATTCGGCGCACGCCGTCGTGCCGTTTTATGGGCAGGGAATGAACTGTGCGTTTGAGGATGTCCGCGTTTTGGATACTTTGATCGAAAAACACGGAACAGACTGGGCGACGGTTTACGAAGAATACGGTCAGCTTCGCAAGATAAACACTGACGCGATCGCCGACATGGCCGAAGAAAATTTCTACGAAATGCGCGACGCCGTTGCCGATCCGGTCTTCCTCCGCAAACGCGAACTCGAAACCAAACTCGAACAAACATATCCCGACTATTTCTCTAAATATTCAATGGTCACCTTCCGCGAAGACCTTCCCTATTCGGTTGCAAAAGCTAAGGGTAATGCTCAGGACCGGTTGTTGATGGAGATGTCTGCAAGCGTCACTAATGTGGGCGATCTTGATCTAGGCCGAGTGAAGCAGAGAATCGACCGACTATGATTATCGATCACGACAAATTGGGAGACCCGATCGACATCTCAATTCCGATGCGGTTTGTCGGTCCTCAACCGAATGCATATGGTGTCGAGACCGCGACTTCATTGGCGTGTTTGGCCGGGGACATTGTTGGTGACACGCGGCGGGGCGGAAGCGTTAATTTTGAGCAGTATACGTTCATTCCGCATTGCAACGGTACTCACACCGAGTGCGTCGGACATATTACGGAAGAGCGGATATCGGTTTTGGATTGTTTGAGGGATGTTTTTGTCGAGGCGGATTTGGTTTCGGTGGAGCCGGAGGATATTGACGGAGAGTTGTTGATCACGGTGGGTATGTTGCGGGCGGCGGTCGGGTCAGAACCACCTGCGTTAGCGGGTGGCGTGGGCGTTGTTTCTAATTCACCTTCCGAGCCGCCCGCTTACGCAGGCGGTTCTGACAAAGCCCTCGTCGTTCGCACGCTGCCGAATGATGATAGCAAGTTAGAGCGGCTGTATGGTGAGGGGAATGTTCCGCCGTATTTTACGCGCGAAGCGATGGAATACATTGTCGAATGCGGTTTCAAGCATCTGCTCGTTGATATGCCGTCGATCGACCGGATATTTGACGAGGGGAAGCTCACCAACCATCGGATATTCTGGGAGGTCGAGCCCGGTAGCCGCGAGATCAACAAGCAAACCCGTATCTATTCCACGATTACTGAACTGATCTACGTTCCAAACGAAGTGCCCGACGGCAAATATTTGTTAAACCTGCAGATCGCACCCTTCGTTTCCGATGCGACACCGAGCCGGCCCATTTTATTCACCACGTAGGAACATATTTCACATAGATGATTTTCGTGAAAGGTTAAATGTTGCATCATTCAACCTTCCTAATTCACGTTTTTCTATGTGAACCTTTTTCCTATGTGGTTCAATCTACCGCATGCTCTATAGCCAGCTTGAGGTCGGTGTATTTGAATTGGAAACCGGCGTCGAGGAGTCGCCTGGGCATTACCTTTGTGCTTGCCAATAACAGTGCATCGCCCATTTCGCCGAAGATCATTGAGACGGCGAATTCCGGTAGAGGAAGGAATGTGGGGCGATAAAGAACGTCGCCGAGCGTTTTGGTGAAATCTTGGTTCGTCACTGGATTTGGGGAGACAGCGTTTACGGCTCCGCGGATATTTTCGTTTTCGATGGCGAAATTAATGATCGCGACCTCATCGTCAAGCGAGATCCAGCTCATCCACTGCTTGCCGCTGCCGACAACGCCGCCGACACCGAGTTTGAACGGCAACAGCATGGTTGAAAGGGCGCCGCCGTCTTTGGATAGAACGATTCCCGTGCGAAGTAGAACGGTGCGAATACCTGCGTCTTCAGCACGGCGCGACTCAGCTTCCCATTCTTTGGAGATCTCGGAAAGAAAAGTGTCGCCGGCGGCTGAGGATTCGGTTACCTCTTCCTCGCCGCGTTCGCCGTAGAATCCGATCGCGGACGCAGCGATGAACGTATGCGGTTTATTCTTGAGCTTTGAGATGGCGTCGACGACGTTTCGCGTGCCGAAGACTCTGCTGTCGCGGATCGCTTTCTTCTTTTCGTCGGTCCAGCGGAGACCGCTGACATTCTCTCCCGCGAGATGCACGACGACGTCAACCCCCTCCAGTTTGGCTGGGTCGGTAAAGCCTTCCTCGATGCTCCACCTAATGTGTTTATCGTCCTTCGGCTCACTCCGCGAAGCGAGTAGCATATCGTAACCCTTAGCCCCGAACGACGCTTGCAAAGCCTTTCCGATCAATCCACTCGCACCAGTGATAAGTATCTTCATAGCTTGATAATACAGTAGTCAGTAGTCAGTAGTCAGTAGTAGGTAGCAAGATCTGACCGAGTTGCCAACTACCGGCTGCTGACTACCGGCTGCTGAATACCGCTCCGCAGGTCATTTTGCACGAAATTTACGAGAAGGTCGATCTCGCGTTTGGTTAGCATGTCGCGGAAGGGGACCATGCCGTTGCCGCCGTTGGCGATGTGGTTGTAGATCTCGGTGTCGGACTTGTACTTATGTTCGCCTTCGCGGATGTTGGGGATGACGCGGCCGTCGTCGAGCGTTCTTCCCTCGGCTTCGGGGCCGTGGCAGATCGCGCAGTTCTGTTTGAAGAGGGAAGCTTCGTAGGCTTTGCTGTTTTGGATCGAATAACGCGTCGGTTTTGAGTCAAAACAGGCCGAGAGAGCAAAAAAAGCGGTCGTGGCTATAAAAATTGCTTTCAATTGCGTCTTCACGACTAAATTATTAGGTCAGAGAACATTTTAGTCAAACAAAACCCCTTGTTGGGCGATATTTAGGGCGTTCCGCTGACCAACTATGCGTACATTCCCGCTGATAATCCGCGGCTTCCGGCTGATAATCCGTGGATTCCCGGCGAAAAGGTGAGCATTCCCGCTGAAAAGGTGAGTATTCCCGCTGAAAATGCTTAGCTTTGCGGTGAAAATCTTCAGGCTGGAGCCGAAAAACTTAAGCCTAGCAGTGAAAAGTTTAAGTTTTATCGCAAACTTGTGTGCCGCATTGGCCAGTTTATCGCCTGCAAAATCAAGAACATGAAGTCTTCGCTACGCATTTTGAGCTTCTTCCTTCAGCGCGCGTTTGAATATTTTGCCGGTGTTGCCGATCGGGAGTTCGTGTCGAAATTCGACTTGTCGCGGATATTTATTGGCGGCGATCTGGGTTCGACACCATTCGATGAACTCGTCGCGGGTTAGTTCCTGACCTTTTTTGAGGACAACGAAAGCCTTTACTTCCTCGCCGAGGCGGTCGTCGGGGACGCCGATGACGGCGACGAGGCTGACGGCCGGATGCGTGATGATGACTTCCTCGAGCTGACGTGGATAAATGTTGTAGCCACCGCGAAGGATCATATCCTTTTTGCGGTCAACGATCGAGATGTAGCCGTCCTCGTCCTGTACTCCGATGTCGCCGGAGTGGAACCAGCCATTGCGGAACGCTTCGGCAGTCGCCTCGGGCCGTTTGTAGTAGCCTTTCATCACGTTCGTGCCGCGGATCACGATCTCGCCGCGTGTTCCACGCGCAACCTCAACGTCGTTCTCATCAAAACATCGGACGTCAACGCCAAAGATCGGCTGCCCGACCGTTCCAGGCTTAGAAGGTTTTTCAAATTGATTGAAAGTGGCGAGCGGCGACGTCTCCGAAAGGCCGTAGCCTTCGAGCACGCGGACGCCGAACTTGTCCTGAAACGCTAACATCGTCTCCACCGGCATCGGGGCTCCGCCGGAGGTGCAGACCTTCATATGCTTCGAAATCTCACTGATGTCGTAGTTGTTTTCCTCAACATATTTGAGCAGTGCCCAAAACATCGTCGGAACGCCGACCCAGAAATTCACCTTCTCGGCGACCATTGCGTCGAGGGTTTGTTTCGCGTCGAACCGTGGAAGAAGCACGACGCGATTACCGCCGTATAGATTCGTATTCATCTGCACCGTTTGACCCGTCGTGTGAAAGAGCGGCAGTGTGATCAAACAGGTCTTCTGCTGTCCGTCAGTGAAATCGAGCATCGGCAGGTGAATGCTGTACGTCGTAACTACGTTCGACCAGAGATTAAGGTGCGTCAGCTCTGCACCTTTCGGCTGGCCGGTGGTGCCGGAGGTGTACAGGATCGCACACGTTTCGTCCGGACTGGTCGGATAAATGTCGAATTCCTCGGGCTTGTCAAACGTGATCTGCGTCAGCGTTTTATGTTCTGCAAGCGGCGACGCGCCCATCAGATCTTTCGTCATAACAACGAGATGTTCGCAACTCGGAACCGCGTCGAACGCCGCCTTTGTCGATCGCATCAGCGGCAGTTCGTCCGTGCCTTCGAAAACGAACACTGCCTTTGCCTCGGAGTCACGAAGGTGATATTCGATCTCTGGAGCGGTAAATAGGACACAGATCGGCACGACGGCAGCTCCTGCCTTCATAATTCCGTAATAAACGACGGGGAAAAATGGAAGATTGGGACAGTTGAGAGCGACCTTGTCGCCGGGGCCGATGCCCATCTCGACGAGTGCGTTCGCAACGCGATTAGATAGCTTATCGAGCTCGCCGTAACTCAGGCGAACATTTTCCCAAACGATCGCTTCTTTTTGAGGGGCCAGACGTGCGTGATGTGAAATGATCGACGCCAGATTAAGAACTGTCGCAGTGCCTTCCATAATTAAATTTTCTTGGAGATCAGACCTATCCGGATTATTTTTGAACAGCCAGATTATACAACACTTTCTGCCGAGAAATTAATCTGATCAGCCGTCGCCATATCCTTACCGAGTTTTTGGACGGAGTGAAGCTGGAATTCGTCACGCTGTTCCGGAAAGTCGTTGCGAAAATGTCCGCCGCGGGATTCTTCACGCCAAAGGGCGGCCGTTGCTACGAGCTTTGCCAACGTCACGAAATTCCGCGACGAAGTGCTGAGTTTATCGGAGGAAGCGATCTGCTCGAACTCCTTCAGCGCACGTTTCATCGAGCTCCGATCGCGAAGTATCCCGACCCGCTCCCACATGATCCGCTTGACTCGCTTCTTAACGGCAGTCGCGATCGTATTTCCGGGTTCGGCTTTTCGAGATTCGGGTTCAGTGGTGAGGGAACTAGAAACTTTTAGGCCAGAGGTGTCTTGCAATGATGCTTCGCCGGCACGAGCACCGAAGACGAGGCCCTCGAGTAGGGAATTCGAGGCGAGACGATTGGCACCGTGGACGCCTGTGCAGGTGACTTCGCCCGCCGCGTAAAGCCCGGGCAGCGTGCTGCGTCCCCATAGATCGGTACGGATGCCGCCCATGCAGTAATGCGAGGCCGGTGAGACCGGCAGCGGATCGCTGGCGATGTCGAGACCATAAAATTTGCAGGTCTCGTAGATCGTCGGGAATCGATGTTTAAGAAAATCTTCGTCGAGAGCGGTCATGTCGAGGAAAACGTTTCGCGTTCCAGTTCGCCTCACTTCCGCGACTATCGAACGGGCAACAATATCGCGAGGTGCCATTTCTGCACGCTCATCATAATTCGTCATGAACCGTTCGCCGTATTTATTTCGCAGGATGCCACCTTCGCCACGCATGGCTTCGCTTAGCAAAAATCTCGGGGCATTATCCAAACTCAGAGCGGTCGGGTGAAACTGGACAAATTCCATATCGGCCATCTCGGCACCGGCGAAATATGCCATCGCCATTCCGTCACCGGTCGCCACCGGCGGATTGGTCGTGTGCTGGTAAAGTTGCCCCGCTCCACCCGTACACATTATCACCGCCTTCGCAAAGATCTCTCTCGGAGCCCGAAGAATTGGATCTAGAAATCGCACGCCGACGCACCTTCCATCACGAACGATCAGGCTCTCGGTGTTGGCGAATGGCGTGAGGTTGATGGTCTTTTCGACACCGGCACGGGCGATGAGTGAGCGAACAAATTCGGCACCGGTGGAATCGCCGTTCGCATGGATGATCCGCCGGCGGGAGTGGGCGGCTTCCTGCGTGAAGACAAGCTTTCCGCCCTCGCGGTCGAACTCGCCGCCCCAATCGATGAGCTGTTTGATGTATTTTGTGCCTTCGGTAACAAGCGTCTCGACAGCCTTCGGATCGCAGAGCCCCGCACCTGCAATGAGCGTGTCGCCCTCGTGCAACTCAGCGTTATCATCATCAGAAAGAACAACGGCAACGCCGCCCTGAGCGTATTCAGTGTTAGATTCGCTCGCCTTATCTTTGGTGAGAACAGTCACCCGAGCCCCGCTTTCAGCCAAACCGATCGAAGCCCGAAGCCCCGCAACGCCACTGCCAATAACGATAAAATCCGTTTCGAGAGCCATTAATTGAAATGTAACAAATATGAGGCGACGAAACCACTCGCGTTGGAGTAAGAAGAGTTAGCCACGAATTACACAAAGGGCACGAATTGATAGCCAGACTCATATTTGGGTAATTCGTGGCTAAAATTATACGCAAAAAAGGCCTGCTCACCGAGATGAGCAGGCCTTAGTTGAACTATCGAAGTTTCTGTTTAGGGAATCTTCAATTCTTGTCCCGGATAGATCTTGTCCGGGTGATTCAGAATGTCGCGGTTGGCATCCCAGATGGCTTTCCAGGCGATGCCGTATTTGCCGCCGATCTTGCTCAGGCTGTCGCCAGAGACAACGGTGTAAGTGTTTGCACCGCCGCCGGCGTCACCGGAACCAGTGGTGATGTTCAGGATAAGATCGCTCGACTGAAAGTCAGGATCGAGACGTTCGTATTCTGCCCAGAGAGCCGCTTTCGCTTCGTCGCTGGGGGCAGTTCCGGTAATGTGTAGAACTCCGTCGCCTTCGCTCAACTCATAGGTCGTGCCGTTTGAATTGGCGAGTTCCAGAAGTGATTGATATTTTTCTTGTGACATAATTACTCCTTTTTAACCTATTTATTGAGATTGTTGATAACCTTCTTAGGCTTTGCTTCGTTGGCAACCATCATGACCTCAGGCACTTTTGCCTTGTCGACGGTTCCGCTGAGGGTAACTTCGCCGTTAGATACGGTCGCAGTTACGGTCGTGAAGGCTTTCTTCTTGAGACCTTCGTTGATCGTGCCTTCCAGCATCTTGTCTGGCGACGGCGGTACAGGTGTCGGCAGCGGTTTGGTCGTTAGGCTGTTTGTTACCGACTTGATGCCTTCAACGGTCTTGACTGAAGTCTCGGCTTTTGTCTTGACGGTTACGTCGGCAACTTCGCCGGTCAGCGTTGCAACGCCGTCTTTGACGGCAACGGTCACGCCGGTTACTTTGTCAGCGGTTAATTTGTCGTTGGCCGCCTTTGTCAGGTCGGCATCGCTCTTGCCGCAGGCACTCATAAATAGCGCGATCGACAATGTAAGAACTGTTAAAAATTTAACTTTCATTTTCCCTCCTGAGAAACTTATTTATCGTATTTTCAATCCAATAATCGCTAATTTCACGAAGAAAATATGCGATCCTAAGCAAAAATTTCCCAACAACATCGGTTCATCGGGTCCAAATTTATTAGTATGATTAGTTTGGGTGAATTCTCACGGTTACGCAAGATAAAAATGTAAAAGTTAAGAAAAAATTTCTTCCTTCATCTGCTGAGCGACGTCGTATGACGTCAGGTCCGGGCGGATGACAAAGTGCCAGTCCGCAAGGCAGTACGATCGCTGTCGTTCCTCGAAGAGCCTTATCGCATTTTCTTTATTTCTCGCTAGCGGACGATCTTTTCGCGAGAATGCAATATGAAGCCAGCAATGTTCGAACGTCGCCTCGAGCCAGACGCTCGTAAAACCACCGGAGCGAAGCAGTTCGCGATTTCGATCAAGTGTCCATGTCCCGCCACCGAGCGATAATATGCGGGCCTTAGACGCATCGATGACCTTTTTAAGACTGTCCGTTTCGATGTCACGGTAGGCCGCTTCGCCATCCGAATCGATTATTTTAGCGATCGACCGTTTCTGTGATTCCTCAATGGCGTGGTCAAGGTCGACTCGACCGCAGTCGAGCAAATGGGAAAGGTGCCGGGCAACACTCGATTTGCCCACGCCCATAAACCCGGTCAATGCGATCTTGATGTCTTTATTCATTTGTTCGCCTGGAGATGATCTATGCACCTACCCGACTACGCTCTTTAAGGTTTCGAAGAATCCCGGGAACGAAATGTCTGCGCATTCGGAGCCATCTATCGTCGTCTCTCCTTCCGCGATCAAACCGGCAACTGAGAAAGCCATTGCGATCCGATGGTCGCCAAACGAATCGATCTCCGCTCCTTTCAGATGTGATCGCGCTACTTTGAACCCGTCATCGAATTCCTCTACCTTTGCGTCCATACGCCTAAGGTTTTCAACGATCGAGGCGATCCGGTCCGATTCCTTGACGCGAAGTTCACCCGCATCACGGATCTCAAACCCATTTTCTAGTTGCGTGCCAAACACGGCAAGGATGGGAATTTCGTCAATGATGTTTGCGATGATCGTCCCGTTTACAATATTTTCCTTGCCGCCGAGTACATCTTTTGCCGAGGAACTGACGATCAGGTCGCCGATCGGTTCGTTGCATACGGTTCGCTCGTTTTTAAGCTCGATATTTGCACCAAAACGGCGGAGCACGTCAATTATCGCCTTTCTTGTCGGATTGAGGCCGACGTTTGGCATCGAAAGATCGGATCCTGTAAGACAAGCACCGGCAACGAGAAAAAACGCCGCGGAAGAAATGTCCGCCGGAACGTTCAAGTTCCTAGCGGTCAAACGGGCATTTCCGTCGACGCTGATCCTTTTGCCGCGGTCGGTTGTTTCTTCCGAAACATTTACACCAAACCACCGAAGCATTTGTTCAGTGTGATCGCGGGTCGCGACGGATTCGAGGACAGATGTTTCGCCGTCGGCATAGAGACCGGCAAGCAGGATACACGATTTAACCTGAGCCGATGCGACCGTCATCTTGTGTTCCATGGCGTTCAAGTGGTTGTTGCCGGATATATGGATCGGGATCCGGTCGTTTTCGGCGGCGATCTTAGCACCCATCGACCTCAGCGGTGCAATGACCCTCTTCATCGGGCGTTTGGCAAGGGAATCGTCGCCTGTGAGGGTTGAATCGAACGGTTGTCCCGCTAAAATGCCGGAGATCAAACGGATCGTCGTGCCGCTGTTGCCGCAATCGATCTCTACTTGTGGAGGCTTAAAACCAAGTTTCCCGACGCCTTTTACCGTCACGGTCGTTCCGTTTCGCTCGATCTCGACACCGAGTGCTTCGAGGCAATCAAGTGTCGTGTCGCAATCGATCGCTTTCGAAAAATTCTCAATGCATGTTTCGCCGTCAGCGATCGCTGAAAACATCGCCGATCGGTGCGAGATCGACTTATCACCCGGAAGGCGGATCTCGCCCACAACCGAATTCGCAGGATTTAACTTCATATTGATTATATTAAACCGAATGATGGCGGTTTGTCTTGACAGCAAAGACCACAAACCGATAACTTA
>JAYSZT010000159.1:0-4257 GCA_043737915.1 Acidobacteriota bacterium | reverse complement strand
CAAACATTTACCGACTACAGCCGCGTCATCAAACAAAAGAATGCGCTGTTGCAGAATGCGCGTGACAAGGGCGATTCCGTGAATCGTGTGACCGAGATGCTGGCACCGTGGAACGAGCAACTCGCCACTCTCGCAACGAGAATCCACAAAGCCCGCGTGCGATTTGTCGAGCGTTTGAACGGCGTACTCGAAAAGCGGCTGTTCGCCCGCGAAGAGCTATCGATCCGCTACGTATCGTCGCTCGAGGAAAAAGGCGACCTGTCAGACTACGAAGCCTTGATACGAGAACGGCTTGCTATCCGAGTCCAAGCGGAGCTGGTTTCCGGTCACGCCTTGATCGGAACTCACCGCGATGATCTTGAGATCGATTTCGACGGGCACGAACTGCGTAAATTTGGCTCAGCCGGCCAGCAACGATCTGGTTTGCTTTTGCTACAACTCGCCAATCTCTCTGTTTATCACGCGACAAGAGGCGAATATCCGCTATTCTTGCTTGACGATATCGACGCCGAACTCGACTACACTCGCATCGGCCACCTCCTCGAATATCTCGAAGGCAAAACCCAAACATTTGTCACGACCTCAAAAGAAAGTTTCGTCGAAAAATTCGCCACGAACGCATCCGTTTTTCGCGTTACCGACGGAACGGCTAAACCACTATAAATACAAGACGTTCGTTGGCTTTCCATGCTGTTATAATTGCAGTAAAAGTGCTACACTTAGATATTGCGTTTCGCATAACTAACAGCTCTTTATTCGCCACACTTTTACAACAAAATTAATGTTGAACTTTGGGTGCGGATCAGGAAAGTTTCAAATAGAGGTTTTCAAAATTGGCTAAAGCACAACCAGAATACGGGGCAGATCAGATAACAGTTCTTGAGGGACGCGATGCGGTTCGTAAGCGTCCGGCGATGTACATCGGCTCGACCAGCGAGATCGGATTGCATCACCTAGTTTACGAGGTCGTCGACAACTCGGTCGACGAGGCTCTGGCGGGCTATTGCGACACGATCGAGGTTGCCATTCACATGGACAACTCGATAACGGTCATCGATAACGGACGCGGCATACCGACCGATATGCACAAGCAAGAGGGACGCAGTGCGGCTGAGGTCGTGATGACGATCCTGCACGCGGGCGGCAAGTTCGACTCGAACTCGTACAAGGTCTCGGGCGGTTTGCATGGCGTTGGCGTTTCTTGTGTTAACTTTCTGAGCGAATATTTGCGGCTTGAGATCTGGCGTGACGGCGTGACGCACGAGATGGAATTCGAGGCCGGTATCCCGACTGCACCGCTTATCAAAACCGGTACGACCACCAAACGCGGAACCAAGATCACTTTCCGGCCCGATTCGAGCATTTTTGAGACGACGATCTATAGTTTCGACAAATTGTCTGAGCGTCTGCGTGAAAAAGCGTTTTTGAATAAGGGTATTCGCATCTTTATCAAAGACGAACGCGAAGATCCTGAAAAATCGCACGAGTTTTATTACAAAGGCGGCATCGCAGAATTCGTCAAGCATTTGAACAAGAATAAAACGGTGATGCATGACGAACCGCTTTATTTTGAAGTCATCGACGATGATCTCTCAATCGAGATCTCGATGCAATACAACGACAGCTACGACGAGAAGATATTCTCGTTTGCAAACAATATCAATACGGTTGACGGCGGTACACATCTGTCAGGATTTCGTGGTGCTATTACGCGTACGATCAACAACTACGCTGAGACCTCGGGCCTGACCAAAAATGCCAAGGTAGCACTCACTGGCGATGACGTTCGCGAAGGCTTGGTCGCTGTCATCTCGGTCAAAATTCCGCAGCCGCAGTTCGAAGGTCAAACCAAGGGTAAACTAAATTCGCCTGTTAAAGGCCCTGTCGAATCGTTCCTTAACGAAAAGCTCGGCGAATTTTTCGAGCAAAACCCGGGCGTAGCAAAGAAGATCGTTGGTAAAGCCGTCGATGCTGCCCGAGCTCGTGATGCTGCCCGAAAGGCTCGCGAGATCGTACGTAAATCCGCACTCGGAACGTCGACATTGCCCGGTAAGCTTGCCGATTGTCAGGAAAAAGACCCGGCATTGTCAGAGATCTACATAGTTGAGGGAGATTCCGCCGGAGGCTCTGCAAAGCAGGGGCGTGACCGAAAAAATCAGGCCGTCCTTCCGCTCAAGGGTAAAATTCTCAACGTCGAAAAAGCACGTTTCGACAAAATGCTCGGCCATGGCGAGATCAAGGCATTGATCACGGCGCTAGGAACCGGCATCGGCAAAGATGATTTTGACGTTACCAAGCTTCGATATCACAAGATCTGCCTGATGACCGACGCCGACGTCGATGGCAGCCACATCCGAACCTTGTTGCTAACGTTCTTCTATCGACAAATGCCGGAACTGCTCGAAAATGGCTATGTCTATATCGCCCAGCCGCCACTCTACAAGGTAAAACGCGGCAAAAAGGAAGAGTACATCAAGGACGAAGGCGGCATGTTCAGCTATCTGATGAGGATGGCGACGGCGGACATCGAGATCAGCTCAAGCAAGAAAGAGATGTCGGGCCGCGAACTGTCTAAGGCGCTAGAGCAGACAACGCAACTCAAAAATTACGCTGAGCGCGTCGCTCGTCGCGTCTATAACGATTCCAAGTTGGTCGAATTGCTACTCGAAGCATTTGCGGGCAAGGACGGCATTTTAACCAAGAACACGATCCGTTTGCGTAAAATATTCGGCGACCGCGACATGATGGCTGAGATCGAAGGCAAGCTTGACGCAGCCGGATACAATGTCGAACTGACCAACGACGAAGAGCACAGCCTGTGGGAGATCGACGTATCGTATCCTAACGGCCAGCGTCTTAAGATCGATTGGAATTTGGCGAGTTATGTCGAGTTCAACAAGGCCGTCGAGCTCAAAAAATCGCTCGAGATCGATTTCCCCGAACCCTTCGTAATCGGCGAAAACGGCAACAGCGAGACGGTCAACACCCGCGAAGAGCTACTCGAAAAAGTGATGGCGATGGGCAAAAAAGACCTCACCATCCAGCGTTACAAAGGTCTTGGTGAAATGAACCCCGAACAGCTTTGGGAAACCACCATGGATCCCGAAAAACGTACCATGCTACAGGTCCGTATCGAAGACGCTGTCGAAACCGACAGCATCTTTACCGTCCTAATGGGCGACCAAGTCGAACCCCGACGCAAATTCATCGAGGACAATGCCCTAGATGTTAAGAATTTGGACGTTTAGAATAACCGGCGGCAGGATACAAAGAACACAGAAAGTGCAATTAGCAATTTCTGTGTTCTTTTTTCGGCTTAAATGTTTTGTCTTGACGTTCCTTCGATTTCGAGAATTAGATCAGCGCCATATGCTTCCGCCGGCGTTTGATAGCCGGGCGAGAAGTTTCCGGCGAGTATCTTTTCCGCGATATTTAGGGCTGCAATGGCTGTCAGCGTGTAACCCTCTGGTCCCTGAAGGCGGGATTCAACCTTGTTTCCGTCAGCATCGGACGCTTCGCCCCAAAGCAGCGTGCGGCCTTTTTCGCGTTCCGTGTCGGACGGGCCGCCGGCGGGGATCTTGTTTTGCAGATAGCTCTGGATCGGTCCGGTCGCGAGCAGCCAGCCGAGATATCGGCTCATCTTCATCATCTTTAGATTGGACGGCGGAACGATTGTAAAAACTTCGATATTCGGGATTCCGGTCGAGTAAAACGCCGTCGAAACATCGCCCCAGGGAATTGTCACGCCGGTCTTTGTCACCTCACCAAAATCGATCTCACGCTTCTTCCAAGCTGCCGGAACGCTTGTTATCTTGCCGTCCTTTCGTATCGCCCCGCCCTTACCTACGTTCATCGTCATTGTTGCCTGCGTACCATGCGAAATGCGTCCCATGCCATAAAACGCCAGGCTCAGATGTGTTGCAGTCGGCAGACGATCCTTGAGATGCTTTGCCAGACAGTCGCTCGGTACGACGTCAAAACCAACGCCCGGCATAACCATTACGCCAGCCTCAACAGCCTTTTTGTCGAACGAAGCACACGTCTGAAATACGCTGATCTCGCCAGTAATATCTGTGTAATGTCTGCGGTTTCGCAGACAAGCCTTGACCATCGGCAGACTCGTGATCGAGAACGGTCCCGCACAATGCAAGACCATATCGACCTCATTCAAAGCCGCATCGAGCTTCGCGGTCTCATCAAGCGAAAACACACGATACTCAAACCCGTATTTCGCCGCAAGCTCCGAGACCTTCGACT